>JAIBJH010000126.1 GCA_020029455.1 Hyphomicrobiales bacterium | reverse complement strand
ATGGCGGCTGCCGTTCGAACTCGCCAACTCATATGAGGTGACGGTCCGCTGTGACAGGCCGGACATTTCAAAATCACGGCGCAACTTCTCTCCGGCGGCAAACTGCTCGGTATCGAGATAGGGCTTGCCGCCCTTTTCGGGCCTTGTTGCCAGGCGCAACAGCGGGCTCTCGCCGGAATCGAATCCCGGCGCGCCTTCCTTCTCAACTTCTTCAACGCGAATTTTCACAACAGCCATGGGCACCTCCTGAGGGAGGGTCCCTAGCACAGCTAATTTTGAGAATCAATCCCTATTCTAGGAAGCATTCGAATATTCTCGCGCCAGCTCGGAGGCCGGCACGAAATGGTCAAAGCACAGCACCATGCTCACGGCATGGCCGGTGGTGCGCAGCGGCAGCTTGAGCCAGTATTGCACCACATGTTCCTTGCCTTGCATAGGCCCTTGCAGAATGCCCTGGGTGGGCTCGCCGTCCATGATGGTGCGGCGGTAGGCCTCGAGCCAGTAGTCGCGCTTCTCGCCCCAGTCGAGGTCTGAGATGCAGTATCCCGTGATCTCCCGGTCATAGATGTCACGCAGCCTCGTTCCCGCAAGGCGCACATGGCAGCGCTCGATGGGCTCTGCCACATCGACAAGGCTGATGCCGGGCAGCAGCCGAGGCAGCCGCGCCGGACTAAATGATTTTCTCGCCGGCATGGGGGCCTTGCCCGCCAATTCCAGCCAATAATCGTAGAGCTGCCTCTGCTCGGGCACAACCAGCTGCGCCCGGAAGGCTTTGCCCCCTGGTCTTCTTTCCACTTGCCGCCCCAAACTACTTATGAAGTCCCTGGCTGACGCGCCAGATTCGCAAGGTTATGAATCGGTGCCTGCTGATTGGCAAGAGTCCACCTCTGAAAAAACTTTTAAAAAGTTTGAGTCAGGCAGGCGAACATGATTTTTGAGTTGCGGATCAGCGCGCATCGTGATTCACAAGACGGCTTCCCGCTGCCTGCAAGGCGGGAAAGTGAAGCGTCACCTGGCGCGGGGGACATTGTCTTCGCGCGCGATGTTGTGTGCGGACAGCATTCCGGCGAACTTTCGCCTGGATGATTTAAGTGATTGTGCAATCATTGCCGTCATCCCGTGCAAGCGAAGCGCAACGCGGGATTCCTGAATCATTTCAGCGGGCGCATTGGCAATTGAATCGCTCCAATGGGTCCCGGCTGAAGCCTGCCCTCGCGAAGGCGGGGGCCGGGATGACGGTATTGTTTGCGCTAATGCAGCGGCGCGTAGGGGCCGGTCTTGCGCTGGGCCCAGTCCCAGTAGGTCAGGAGGATGCGCGCCTTGTTGAAGGAGAGCGTATCGAAGATCGACTGCAGTTCATCAAGCTCGCGGCCCGATGAGAGCAGCGGCAGGTCAGCATCGCGGAAGCGCTTCATGAGACCTACCAGCGCCTGGCGTGGATAGCCTGCGACCTTCAAGAGCACCATCAGCGGTTCGCCTTCGGCATCGCTGAGGATGCGAAGGGCCGTTGCCGGCGCGATCTGGAGAACCTGCGCCAATTCGTCGGAGGCGATTTCGAACTTGCCGCGGGCGGCGCGTTCCAGCGCCTCGAGCAGCATGTGCTGGTTATTGGCATCCGCATGATCGTCGGCATCATTCGTCGACATGGTGATCTTAAGGATCTTGGTGAGCGTTTCCGAGTCCGTCAGGAAGCGCGAGAGGATGAAGCGGCGGAGCTGAGGCGGGGCCAGCCAGAAGAGTTCGAAGGCGAGAGGTGCGGGAAGATCAGGCCTCGTACAGAGCGGTGCCAGAAGTTCCTTTTCATCTTCGGCGGCGTGGATCAAGGCCAGGAAGCCTTCCTGGGAGATCGCGGCTTCCATGTTGCGCACCAGCGTCAGCATGACAGAAGGATCGCGCGTCTTGATGAGGGCATAGGAAATGGCGACAGTCAAATGGCGGCGGCGGGCGAGCATGCGCAGCTTGGCGGAATTGCCTTCGGCCACCACCGTCTCAAGATCCTTGTCGGTGATCTGAGGGCAATCCTCAAGAAGCGGCCCTGCCACCTCGACACGGGGGTCGCGGATGAGCTTGGCGATCAGCAGGGCGGGAGGATTGTCGGCCTTGGCGAGGCGCTGGGCCATCATGATCAAGGGCTTGGTGTCGAGCTTGGGCACAAGGCGCAGAAGAGTGTCGGCGGCAAGGGCGCGCTCATGGGGAAGACCCGAGGTGCTTCCCGCCGCCATCATGTCGAGAAGCGAGCGGGCGACTTCCGCATGGTCCGACCGCGGGTCTGATTGCGCGGCGAAATTGGTGACGATGGGCGCCGGTTCCTCAACAACCTCGATGGTTGCCATGGGTTCAATGGTCTCAACGGCCTCTGGCCCCTGCTCTACCGCGCCGGGGTCGGCCGGGGCGATCTTCGAGAGGTCATGTTCGGGGGCAGGCTCAGGCAGTTGGGCTTCAGCGGCTGCCAGCACATCGGCCATTTCGCGGACGAATTGGGCGCGTTCCTCAAGAGTAGGATTGGCGAGAAGGCTGCGCCAGACGAATTCCAGCTCAAGGGCTTCCTTGCGCGTGAGGTGCTCTTTGTTTGCGGCGTCGCTGGCATTCTCGGCGGGTGTCGGCGCTACATGGCCCTGGGGAGCATGGGGTTCTTCCTCGCCCTCGCCTTCGGGCTGCTCGTCAACTTGTGAAAACGCTTCTGCTTCTACTGCAACTGGCTCGGGCTCAATCTGCTGCGGAAGCTCTTCAACTACTTCCGGTTCCGGCATGACCACCGGCTGCGGCTGAACCTCAAGTTCCACCACAGGCTCTGGTTCAGGCGCTGCCAAGGCCTCCGGTTCTGGCTGGAGTTCCGGTTGGGGTTCTGGCTGCAGTTCGGCCGCAACGGGTGGCAGTTCCGGTTGAACCTCAACGTACGGAGGCGCTTCCGGCTCCGGCGCTGGCTCAAATACTGGTTCGAGCGCAGGCGCTGCGGCAATGCTGGGCTGCGGCGGGTCGAGGGGCACGAAATCGGGAAGGTCGAAGTGCCCTGCCGGGCTGTGGAAGGGGTCTGCTAACTCGGTCTTCTGGATGCGGCGAAGCGTCTTGGGTTTTTCTACCGGATCCGCATGAGGCGCTGGCGGGGCGAAATCAACGGCCGGCGGGGCCTCGGCAGGCTGGGCCATCATCTCCGGAATCACGTCCGGAATGGGCATGGCGCTATCGACCTTTTTTAGGCGCGCCGTCAGGTTGCGGAAAGAGGCCGCAGAGATGCGCGGACGCTCGCTCGCAGGCGATGCGTAGGCTCGAGCGGCAGTAGCCTCATTCATGGGTTTATAGTGACCCTCTTCTTCCCCTTTCTCCACATTGGCAGCGAACAGCTTCAGGTTTGATTAATCGGACTTTGGCCTGCGGCATCTGGCCATAATGGTTTGCAGACATGGTAAACCCTTGGTAAATTTTAAGAGATTGGCCAGCATTACAGCAGCCGGCGGTCAATTGACCGCCGATAAGCTGCTGTAACACTTAGATTTGGCGCATCTTCCGCTTCGCAGGTCATTCCACCTGCTCGCCCGATGCGCTAGGCTGGCGCGGCGCGGCTCCGGTCCCTATCTGTGCTTCAAACAGGATGACCCCCAGGAAACCTTCATGAAAAAGACAGACGCCGAATGGAAAGCCCAGTTGTCGCCGGAGGCCTACAAGGTCACCCGGCAGCATGGCACGGAACGGGCCTTTACCAGCCCCCTCAACGATGAAAAACGCCCCGGCATGTTCACCTGCGTGGGCTGCGGCAAGGAGCTTTTTGCCTCCGATGCCAAGTTCGACTCCGGCACGGGCTGGCCCAGTTTCTTCAAGCCGATGGCAGACGGGGCTGTCGAAACCCAGGAAGACCGCTCGCTCTTCATGCGGCGCACAGAAGTCCATTGTTCGGAATGCGCGGCGCATCTCGGCCATGTCTTTCCCGATGGCCCAAATCCCACCGGATTGCGCTATTGCATCAATGGGGCGGCACTCAACTTCAAGCCAAAAGAATAGGCATTTATGGATTCCATGACCCCCTCTCCGCCGCTGGCGGAGAAACGGCCCGTGACCGAAACCTGGCACGGGCAACAGAAACACGATGACTACAAGTGGCTGAAGGCCGAGAACTGGCAGGAGGTGATGCATACGCCATCGCTGCTGCCGCTCGACATCCGCGCCTATCTCGATGCCGAGAATGCCTACACCAAGGCGATGATGGCGGAGACGGAGCCCTTGCAGGCGAAGCTTTTCGATGAGCTCAAGGGCCGCATCAAGGAAGACGACCAGTCGGTGCCGGTGCCTGACGGGCCTTTTGTCTATTCGACCGCCTTTGTCACCGGCGGGCAGTATCCGGTGTTCAAGCGCCAGAAGAAATCCGGCAGCGAGGATGAAGTGCTGTTCGATTGCAACAGCATGGCGGCGGGCAAGGAGTTCTTCCATCTGGGTGATGCCACGCGTTCACCTGATCATGCGCGCGCCGCCTGGTCGGTCGATGAGAATGGCTCGGAATTCTACGTGCTGCGGGTCCGCGATTTTCCCAGCGGCAAGGACTTGGATGATTTACTTACCAACACAGGTGGCGGGGCCTGTTGGTCCGCCGATGGCAATTTCATCTTCTACACCTTGCAGGATGAGAACCACCGGCCACTCAAGACTTTCCGGCACAGGCTGGGCACGGCGCAAAGCGCCGATGTTCTGATTCATGACGAAAAAGACACCGGCATGTTCACCGGAATGGGCGCCACCCAGTCAGACCGTTTCATTATCATCAGCATCCATGACCATGACACTTCGGAATGCTGGCTGATCGATGCGGAGAAGCCTGAGGAAACGCCGAAGCTCGTGAGCCCGCGCGTCAAGGGCCTTGAGTATGAAATGGAGCATTGGGGCGAGAGCTTCATCATCAAGACCAATGCCGATGGCGCGGACGACTACAAGCTGGTGACGGCGCCCCTTTCCGATCCCTCGCCCGCGAACTGGACCGATCTCGTGCCGCACCGGCCGGGCGTTTTCCTGGTGGGCTTCCACATCTTCAAGAATTGGCTCGTGCGCATGGAGCGGGAGAATGCGCTGCCGCGCATCGTGGTGCGCAACATGACGACGGGCGAAGAGCATACAATCGCCTTTGCCGAGGAAGCCTATTCGCTGGGTTTCGGCGACATGCGCGAGTATGATTCGGACACGCTGCGCTTCACCTATTCTTCACCGACGACGCCAGGGCAGGTTTTCGACTACAACATGAAGACGCGCGAGCGCGTGTTGAAGAAGACGCAGGAAGTGCCGTCGGGCCATGATCCTTCGCAATATGTGGCGCGGCGTGTGCTGGCCCCTGCCCATGATGGCGAGCAGATTCCCATCACGCTTCTCTATCACCGCGACACGAAGCTGGATGGATCTGCCCCGCTCTGGCTCTATGGCTATGGTTCCTATGGCATTTCGCTGCCTGCGGGCTTCAACACCAACATCCTGTCGCTCGTAAACCGCGGCTTTATCTATGCCACGGCGCATATCCGCGGGGGACAGGAAAAGGGCCGGCGCTGGTACAAGAACGGCAAGCTCGACAAGAAGATCAACACGTTTCGGGATTTCATCTCCTGCGGCGAATATCTGGTGCGCGAAGGCTTCACGCGGCGGGGCAATATCGTGGCGCAGGGCGGAAGTGCGGGCGGTCTTCTCATGGGGGCGGTTGCCAATATGGCGCCGGACCTTTTCAAGGCCATCGTGGCGGAAGTGCCTTTTGTTGATGCGCTCACCACGATACTCGACGACACCCTGCCGCTGACGCCGCCGGAGTGGCCCGAATGGGGTAATCCCATCACCGACAAGGCGGCCTATGAATACATCCGCTCCTATGCACCTTATGAAAATGTGGAGAGGAAGCCTTACCCCCATATGTTCGTGGATGGCGGTCTGACGGACCCACGCGTGCAATATTGGGAGCCTGCCAAATGGGTGTCGAAACTCCGTGTGCTGAATACTTCAGATAATCTCCTGCTCCTCAAGATCAATATGGGCGCGGGCCATGGCGGGGCTTCGGGCCGATTCAACCGCCTGAAAGAGGTGGCGGAAGTCTATGCCTTTGGGATGAAGGTCTCAGGGCTTGCCGATGCTGCTTGACGCCGCCAAGGCCTCGCTGCTGGTGATCGACATGCAGGAGCGGCTGCTTCCCGCCATGGCGGAGAGCGCGCGCGTGCTGGCGAAAACCAAGATCCTGATGACGGCGGCGCGGGAGCTTGGCCTTCCCGTCACCATGTCGGAGCAGTATCCCAAAGGCCTTGGCCATACGGTGCCGGAACTTCAAAGCAACGGGGCAAAGGTTTTCGAGAAGCTCTCTTTCTCCTGCTGGCGCGACGAAGCAATCCGCCGGCATTTCATCGAGTTGCATGAGGGTGGGCGGCCGCAGGTGGTGGTGGCGGGCATCGAGGCCCATGTCTGTGCGCTTCAGACCTGCGTTGACATGGCCCAGGCGGGTTTTGCCGTTTACGCTGTGGCCGATGCCATGTCGTCTCGTGCGCCGGAGTCAGCCACCCTCGCGTTCCAGCGCCTTGCCCATGATGGCGTTGAAGTGGTGAACACGGAAATGGTGATCTTCGAGCTGCTGGCGAAGGCAGGCACGCCGCAGTTTAAGTCTCTTTCAGCACTGATCAAATAGTGCGACGCTTGGCGGGCCAAGCTTTGGTGTAGCCCAGCACGGCAACGATAGCGGCAGCATGGAGCAGCGCCGTCGCAGCCACGAAGCCTGCGGCATAGGTGAAGCCCGAGACATCGGCAGGCATTTCGGCGCCATGGGCGAAGCCATGGAAAAGCGCAAAGCCGCCGATGAGCGGCAGGAGCCGCGAGAGGCCAAGTGACCGGCCAAAGGCTGCAAGTCCTGCCAGCACGACGACGGAAGCGAGGATTATGGTTTCGACCAACGGCAGTTCAAAGCCGGAAGCACCGAGCATTCCGCCTGCCACCATGGATGAGATGAAGGCCAGCGGCACGAGCCACCTCGCCTTGCCGCCGATCATGGCGCCTAGGAGGCCTGAAGCGAGCATCGCCAGCACATGATCGAGGCCACCCATAGGATGGAAGAATCCCTGGGCGAAACCCTCCGCGCCGTGACCTACATGGGCAGAGGCTGCCGTGGCCGAAAGGCCCAGCAGTGCCGCGCTGATGATGATGCGTGTGATTGTGTTCCGTGTCATGTGCTGCTCCTTTGCTCTTGCGCGCCCAGCCTGATGGCTATGGGGTAGACGTCACTTTCATAGAGTATTGAATTGCTCGACCTCGAAAGCCAGCTTAGCGAAGATGAGCGCATGATCCGCGATTCGGCGCGGGCCTTCGCCGCCGACAAGCTGGCCCCGCGTGTGAAGAGCGCCTTCCGCGAGGAGCGCTTTGACCGCGAGATCATGGACGAGCTGGGTGCCATGGGTTTTCTCGGCGTGATGACGAGCGAGAAATATGGCGGCTCCGGCCTCGGTTATGTGGCCTATGGGCTGGTGGCACGCGAGGTGGAGCGCGTGGACTCCGGCTACCGCTCGGCCATGAGCGTGCAGAATTCACTTGTCATGCACCCCATCGAGGAATTCGGCACCGAGGAGCAGAAGCAGAAATATCTGCCGCGGCTCGCGACAGGCGAGATTGTCGGCTGCTTCGGCCTGACCGAACCCGATGCCGGCTCCGATCCCGGCGGGATGAAGACGCGCGCGGCGAAAGTTCAGGGCGGCTATGTGCTGAATGGTTCCAAGATGTGGATCACCAATTCGCCGATTGCTGATGTGGCGATTGTCTGGGCCAAGGATGAGGCAGGCGACATCCGCGGCTTTGTGGTGGAGCGCGGCGCCAAGGGATTTTCGACGCCTGAGATCAAGGGCAAGGTTTCCTTGCGCGCCTCGGTAACCGGCGAGATCGTTCTTGCCAATGTGGAAGTGCCAGAAGATGCGCTGCTGCCCAAGGCGAAGGGCCTCGGCGGCCCGTTCTCCTGTCTCAACAAGGCGCGCTTCGGCATTGCCTGGGGCGTGATGGGGGCGGCGGAGGATTGCTGGCATAGGGCGCGGCAATACACGCTGGACCGCAAGCAGTTCGGCAGGCCTCTTGCCGCCAATCAATTGGTGCAGAAGAAACTCGCCGACATGCAGACGGAAATCACGCTGGGCCTGCACTCATGCCTGGCGCTGGGGCGCGGACTTGAGCGCGGCACGGTGGCCCCGCCAGCCATTTCGCTGATGAAGCGCAACAATTGCGGCAAGGCGCTGGATGTGGCGCGGGCGGCACGCGACATGCATGGCGGCAATGGCATTTCGGATGAGTATCATGTGATCCGCCACATGGTGAACCTTGAGACGGTGAACACCTATGAAGGCACACATGATGTGCATGCGCTGATCCTCGGCCGGGCGCAGACTGGCATCCAGGCGTTCCAATGAAAACAGTTTTTGCGTTGTTGTTGCTGGCGCTGGCCTTGCCTGCGCAAGCCGCCGGAACCTGGCCACAAACCAGGCCGGGGGCGGTGACGGAAGTCAAAGGCTACCGGGCGCTGCCGGAGCGCATCAAAGCCGTACCTGAGCTGCGCAATTGCATTTCCGACGCGGCCGGCGACCCTTGCGCGGAGATGATCAGCCGCTTTTACAGTGTCGGTGAATCACATTTCGCATTGATCCCGATTGATGGATTATTCGACCAGGAATTGCTGTTCACCTTCGACAATAACGAGGTGACCCAGCTTTCCGTCGCGACTGGCGGAGCTGACGTCGGGTTTTCGACGACAACCATTCTGGGCGAAGTCAAAGTGGACGCCAGAAGCGGGGCACTGTCGTCGACATACTTCGAAGACACATGCGATGCGGAGACAACGACGACTGAATTCACTTACCGGCTTGTCGAGGGCATCTATTATTTGCATCAGGTGCGGGAAAGCGTTGGCTGCGAGACCGAGACATGGAAAATCCTTTGGGAGGCGAAAACCTGATTGATCCGGGCGGCCGCGCTTTGATTGGCGCTGTACTTTCCCCGTCCGAGTGATCGTGTTCTTCGGTTCCTGCTTCCTCATGTCGCGCCGAAGCTCTGCCACAGCAGCCGTGCCGCCAAGGCGATGCACACCAGCACGAGCAGCGGGCGGATGACTTTCGCGCCATTGGCGATGGCGGCATGGGCGCCTATCCACCCGCCCAGCAATTGTGCCACGCCCATGGTGAGGCCGATGGTCCAGATGATTTTGCCACCAAGCGCAAACACGATGAGCGAGGCGAAGTTGGAGGTGAAGTTCAAGAGCTTGGTGCGGGCAGTTGCCTGAACGATGCCGAAACCGAAAAGCGAGACCAGCACCAGCATGAAGAATGAGCCGGTGCCGGGGCCGAAGATTCCATCATAGAAGCCGATCAGCGGGGCCAGTGCGAAGCTGAAAAATCCGATTCCTAACCTGGCCTTGCCTTGCTCATTTCGCAGTTTAGGTGAAAGAGCAAAATAGATCGCAATAGCGATGAGCAGGATCGGCATGGCGGCCTGCAGGAACTTCGTCGGCGCATAGGCCACGCAAGCAACGCCAAGGGCGCCACCAACAAAGACCGTGACGATTTCCGCGATGTGATCCTGCGGTTTCAAGAAGCCCTTGCGCCAGAAAGTGTGGGTGGCGGAAGCAGTGCCGAATGTCCCCTGCAGCTTGTTGGTGGCAAGGGCAGAGACAGGATCAAGCCCGGCAAGCAAAAGCGAAGGCAATGAGAGGAGCCCGCCACCGCCTGCTATCGAGTCAATGAAGCCGGCTGCAAGGCCCACAAGGGCGAGAAGCGCAAGTGTTGAGAGTTCGGGTTCCATTGATCGCGCTCTTAACAAACTTCGTCATGCCTGCGAAGGCAGGCATTCCGCTGTTTAGTGAAAGAAAGCGGGATTCCCGCCTTCGCGGGAATGACGGGTTTGGAGTTGAGTCTTACGGCTTTGGTTGCATGAGGATGCAGTAGATCTTGCGGAGGTAAGCCGATGAGGACCAGGCATTGGGCGTGCCCAGCGGCACAAAGAA
>JAIBJH010000014.1 GCA_020029455.1 Hyphomicrobiales bacterium | reverse complement strand
CACGCCTTTAAGGTGCTGCGTTAACACGCATTGAGGTATGACGGTCTCTCCACTTTTTTCCTCGCTCTTCTATCGCATGTGACTGAGCCCTCTCCCGTGGCCGCGAAGCGGGGGAGAGGGTAATTTGTTCGATGAAATGCCCTCTCCCAACGCTACGCGTCGAGCGAGGGCAATTCAAATGCGATACCCTGCCTGTGGGAAGGGAGGAGGAAGTTGGATTGGTGTGAAATCAGACGGCGTTAGACGTAAGCCCCGTGGCAATGCTTGTAGCGCTTGCCTGAGCCGCAGGGGCACATATCATTGCGGGCAACCTTCCCCCAGGTCGAAGGATCCTTTGGATTGAGTTTAGGCGCTTTCGCCTTTGCTCCCCGCTTGCGCGGTGGCGCGGCCACGGCAACTTCGCCTTCGCCCACATCGTCTTCGCCTGTGGTGGCATCAATATGATGGGCCGCCATGAACGGAAGATCGTCCTCATCCGGCAAACCGTCATCGTCTTCGCCATCGGTGAATGGCTGGCGCTGAACTTCAACCCGCATCACCTGAGACGTCACTGCTTCTTTGAGTCCTGTCACCAGCCTTTGGAAAAGGTTGAACGCTTCGGTTTTATACTCATTGAGCGGATCGCGCTGACCATAGGCCCTGAGGCCAATGACCTGGCGCAGATAATCGACAGTGATGATGTGCTCGCGCCAAAGCCGGTCGAGAGTGCGCAAAAGAATGGCTTTCTCCACCTGGCCCATGATGTCCTTGCCGTATTTTTCGCGCTTGCCCTCATAGAGTGAGTTGGCGGACTGCATCACGCGCTCCTTGATCTCCTCATCGGCGATGCCTTCTTCCTTCGCCCATTCGTCGACCGGGAAGTCGATGGCCACCGCCTCGCGCAGACGCTCGCGCAAGCCCGCCGCATCCCATTCCTCGGCATAGGCGTTTTCGGGGATGTGTTTGGCCACCAGTTCGTTGACAGTGTCGTGCCGCATGTCATCGATTGTTTCCGGAATTTCCTCGCCATGCATCAGGCCGATGCGCTGCTCGAAGATCACCTTGCGCTGGTCGTTCATCACATTGTCGAACTTGAGGATGTTCTTGCGGATGTCGAAGTTCCGCGCCTCGACCTTTTGCTGAGCTTTCTCCAGCGCCTTGTTGATCCACGGATGGATGATGGCTTCGCCTTCCTTGAGGCCGAGCTTCTGCAGCATGCCGTCAAGCCGGTCAGAGCCGAAAATCCGCATGAGGTCATCGTCCAGCGATAGATAGAAGCGCGAGCGGCCAGGATCGCCCTGACGGCCGGAGCGGCCACGCAGCTGGTTGTCGATGCGCCGGCTTTCGTGCCGTTCGGTGCCGATGACGAAGAGGCCGCCAGCCTCGATCACCTTGCGCTTATAGGCCTCAACCTCTTCCGTAATTTTGCGGATGGCCGCAGTCCTCTGCGCACCGTCCGGCATGTCCGCCAACTCATTGGCAATCCGCATGTCCACATTGCCGCCGAGCTTGATGTCAGTGCCGCGGCCCGCCATGTTGGTGGCGATCGTCACCGCTCCGGGCGCGCCCGCCTGAGCGATGATGAGGGCTTCCTGCTCGTGGTAGCGCGCGTTCAGAACATTGTGTTCGAAGCCTTGCGACTTCAGGATGCCTGCCAGAACTTCCGATTTTTCGATGGATGTGGTGCCGACCAGCACCGGTTGGCCGCGCTTGCGGGCATCCGTGATGGTGGCAACGATAGCATTGTATTTCTCTTTTGCCGTCCGGTAGACCTCGTCGTCCTCGTCATTGCGGGCCACCGCCACGTTGGTCGGCACCTCGACCACATCGAGGCTGTAGATATCCATGAACTCTTCGGCCTCGGTGACGGCAGTGCCCGTCATGCCGGCGAGCTTGGAATAGAGGCGGAAATAGTTCTGGAAGGTGATTGAGGCGAGAGTCACATTTTCCGGCTGCACCGCAACGTGCTCCTTGGCTTCCAGCGCCTGGTGCAAACCTTCGGAATAGCGGCGGCCCGGCATCATGCGGCCCGTGAACTCGTCGATGATGATGACTTGCCCGTCCTTGACGATATAGTCCTTGTCTTTCTGGAACAGCGTGTGGGCGCGCAACGCCTGTTGGGTGTGATGCACGATCATCACATTGCCGGCGTCGTAAAGCGTGCCGCCTTTCAACACTCCAGCAGCCTGCAACAGATTCTCAAGGTGCTCGTTGCCCTTTTCAGTCAACGTCACCGAGCGCTGCTTCTCGTCCAACTCATAGTCGTCGCGCTCAAGCTGCGGGATGAATGGATCAAGCGTGTTGTAGAGGTCGGACTTGTCTTCGACTGGCCCCGAAATGATGAGCGGCGTGCGCGCTTCGTCCACCAGGATCGAGTCAACCTCGTCGACAATGGCGTAGCTGTGCCCGCGCTGCACCATCTCTTCCAGATGGTATTTCATGTTGTCGCGCAGATAGTCGAAACCAAGTTCGTTGTTGGTGCCATAGGTGACATCACAGGCATAGGCGCGGCGACGCTGGTCATCGTCGAGCCCGTGAACGATGACCCCCGTGGTGAGGCCGAGGGCGGAATAGACATTGCCCATCCAGCCAGCATCGCGCCGTGCCAGATAATCGTTGACTGTCACCACGTGAACGCCCTTGCCGGAAAGCGCATTGAGATAGACGGGAAGCGTGGCAACCAGCGTCTTGCCTTCGCCGGTCTTCATTTCAGAAATCTTGCCGTCATGCAGCACCATGCCGCCGATCAGCTGCACATCAAAGGGACGCAAACCCAAGGCCCGTTTGGACGCCTCGCGCACCGCCGCGAAGGCAGGAGCCAAAAGCTCGTCCAGGGTCTTTCCGGCAGTAAATTCTGCCTTGAATTTCTCCGTCAGGCCCTTGAGTTCGGCATCGCTCAGCTTTTCATATTCAGCCTCCAGCGCATTGATGGCGGGCACCCGCTTACGATAGGCGGCAACTTTCCGGCCATTATCTGTGCCAAAGACTTTCTTGATGACGCTGTTGAGTCCGAGCATGTGAACAATCCAATTTGGCCTTGTCGCACGCCAAGGCAATAGAATCACCCCGCCCTGTAGCGAAGCGGCGGGACTGGGAAATCGCCCCCTTTCACGGGTTTGAGGTCCCGGAAAGCAGGGCAATGGCCGAAAACAGGGTGAATTGCCCGGGTTTCAACGTGCCGCAGGGGGCAGATAGGCCATCGCTTGCGACCTTTCAATGCCAAGCTGTTGCAAGCCCGCAACATTCGGCGCTGGCAAGGCTCCGGGCCTTGCGGTTGCCCAACACTACCGTCAGAATGTTGCCTCGCAAGTCATGCAGATTTGCCGGGACGGCTGCACATTCTTGCCTTGTTTCAGGGCCATGAGCGCGGCTAAACGCATGCCCGCCTGAAAACCGATGGACACCATGAAAAACTTCGCACGCCGACTGACTTCACCTGCCCTGGCCCTTGCCATGACCGCAGCATTGCTCGCCCACGTGCCTCCGGCCTCCGCCCAGGAAACAACACCGGAGAATCAGGAAGCTGCCCAGAATCTCGCCGGCGAGAACCAGATTGTCGCCAAGGTCAATGGTTATGAAATCCGCACCTCGGAAGTCCGCATGGCCTTCACCGACGTGATCGGCCAGCTTCCCAATCTGCCCAAGAAACTGCGCTATCCCTTTGTCGTCGAGTTTCTGGTGGAACGCCACCTTTTGGCACAATTGGCCAACAAGGAGGGTATCGCCAATACCGACGATTACAAACGCAGGCTCGCTGCCTACCAGGCCAAGGCATTGCGTGACAGCTATCTGGCCCAGGTCATCAGCCCCAAGGTCAAGGAAGAAGAGATCAAGGCAGTTTATGAGGCTGAGTCGAAGAAGGTCGCAGAGACCGAACGGGTCCGCGCCCGCCATATTCTGGTGGCTTCCGAGAAGGAAGCCCAATCCATTGTCGAGCGCTTGAACAAGGGTGAGAAGTTCGAGGATCTTGCAAAACAGTATTCGCTGGACGGCTCGAAGGACTATGGCGGCGACCTCGGCTACTTCACGGCCCCGGAAATGGTCCCGGCCTTTTCGAAGGCCGCCTTCGAATTGAAGAACGGCGAAGTCTCAAAGCCCGTGAAGACGGATTTCGGCTGGCACATCATCAAGCTTGAAGACCGCAAGAAGGGTCAGGCCCAGCCCTATGACCAGGTCAAGGGCGCCATCCGCAACGTTCTGGTGCGGCAGAAGGTCAACGAGACCCTCGCAAGCTTGAAGGATGTGGCCAAGGTGGAAATCCTTGATGAGGACCTGAAGAAGCTCGCCGAGGAAGCTGCCAAGCAGCGCCAGCAGCTTCAAGAGCAGCAGAAGAAGCAGCCAACGACCGGCACCACCGATGGCGATGCCGGGGGCAAGGGCGATCTGATTGTGCCGGAAGACGGAGCCACCCAGCAATAGACTGGGCAACCCCTGAGGGCGGCGATGGCGCATAAAGTATCTCCCCTCGCGCCGCAGGCTTTGCCTGCGTTGGCGCAAGTTTCCGGTGTGCAGTTTGCCATTGCCGAAACAGGCATCCGCTACAGGGGAAGGCCGGACGTGCTTCTGGCCCTTCTTCCGGAAGGAAGCTCGGTTGCGGGTTGCTTCACCACGTCCAAGTCGAGTTCCGCTCCCGTAGATTGGTGCAAAGCCAATCTCAAGCAAGGCAGAGCGCGCCTCCTTGTCGTCAATGCCGGCAATGCCAATGCCTTTACGGGCAAGGCGGGCGTCGCCACGGTCAGGGCAGTGGCAACAGCTGCGGCAAGGCAGTTCGGATGTAAGCCTGCCGAAGTCTTCCAGGCCTCGACGGGCGTTATCGGCGAGCCGCTTGATCCGGAATTCATCACGGCTGCAATGCCGAAACTCGCGCTCACTCTCCAGCCGGACTCATGGCCCGATGCCGCTCGCGCCATCCTGACCACCGATACATTTCCAAAGGCGGCAAGTGCCACGGCAACGCTTGGGCGCGAGACGGTGATCATACAGGGCTTCGCCAAGGGATCCGGCATGATCGCCCCCAACATGGCAACGATGCTTTCCTTCATCTTCACGGATGCGGCCATCCCTTCACGGGTATTGCAATCACTTCTCTCGGCCAGCGTCCAAAAATCATTCAATTGCGTGACCGTCGATGGTGATACCTCCACCTCGGATACGGTTCTGCTCTTTGCCACTGGCGCAAGACCAGCACCGAAGGGATTGAAGGCCAATGATCCGAGACTACGCGAATTTACGAAGGCTCTCGATACCGTCTGCCATGACCTCGCCCTGCAGGTGGCTCGCGACGGCGAGGGCGCCGAAAAGCTGATCGAAATTGCCATCACTGGCGCGGAGCACGACAAGGCCGCCCACCGCATTGCCATGTCGATTGCCAATTCGCCCCTGGTGAAGACAGCAATTGCAGGCGAAGATGCCAATTGGGGCCGCATCGTCATGGCTATCGGCAAGGCCGGCGAAAAAGCCAACCGTGACAAAGTCAGGATCAGGATCGGCGGCGTGCAGGTGGCGGCAAAGGGCATGCGCGATCCCGGCTACAAGGAAGTGGAGATCATGCCGCACATGAAGGGCCGCCACATTGTGATTGAAGCTGATGTCGGCGTCGCCCGCGGCAAGGCCAGGGTTTGGACCTGTGACCTCACCCACGGCTATATCGATATCAACGGCTCATACCGAAGCTGATGCGCCTTCTGCTCGTTGCTGCAGCCGCTATTGTCGACCCTGACGGCCGCGTTCTCGTCAGCCAGCGCCCGGAAGGCAAGCAACTCGCCGGATTCTGGGAATTCCCGGGCGGCAAAGTCGAAAGTGGCGAACGCCCTGAAGCAGCGCTCATCCGTGAGCTCAAGGAAGAACTGACAATTGATGTATCGGAAAGCTGCCTGGCACCCCTCACCTTCGCCAGTCACGCGTATGAGGATTTCCACCTCCTCATGCCGCTCTATGTCTGCAGGCGCTGGAAGGGCATTGTGAACGCAAGCGAGGGTCAGGTCCTGAAATGGCTGCGGCCCCGTGACTTGCGTGGGCTGACAATGCCGCCCGCCGATGCCCCGCTGATACCTTTCCTTGAAGACCTGCTCTAAACCTGTTCACGCCTCATAGGCGATAGCCGCCATCATGCCGGAATTCATGTGGTAGAGATGATGGCAGTGAAAGGCCCAGATGCCGGGATTGTCGGCATCGAACTGGATGGTGACCGCCGCCGCTGGCGGCACAAGCACCGTATCACGCAACGCACCGCGGAACCGCTTTCCGTCAATGGCGACAATACGGAAATAATGGCCGTGGAGATGCATCGGATGCGCCATTGAAGTCATGTTGTGCATCATGATCTCATAGCGTTCACCTTCCTTCACCTTGAAGAGCACGTCGTGCATTGAAGGCTTGCCATTGAGGCCCCACAAGTAATCGGCCCCACCGCCTGTGAGCATGACCATTTCGGTGCGGGCCACCGGATCTTTGGGTCCCTCCGAGACAGCTTTCAGTGTGCTTTCGAGCGACAAGTCGAACATGTCGGCGGCCAGTTCCGGAGGAACGATTTTGCTGACCGTCGCCTCGCCTGCAGCCAGCACAACAGCAGCAAGCTGCCTCGTTCCTTCCGCCCGGAACAGGATGGGCCAGACGCCCGATCCGCGCGGCAACGACAGGCGGATATCCGCCCTTTGGGCAATCGCCAATGGAAAGACCGATCCTTTCACCGGCCATATGGCATTGCCGTCGACAGCAATAAGTTCGCCTGTGATCTCTCCGAGATCGATCCAGAAATTGCTGGCGGCTGCCCCATTGATAATGCGGAGCCGGAAGCGGCCAGCCTTTTCTGCCCTGACCACTTCTGGATCTTCAACCGTGCGGTCATTGGCCAGCATGGCATCGAAGGCAACGTCATTCACCATGCCCGCCATGCTCATGGTCGTCGTGCTCGCCATGCCGTGCCCGGCATGCCCACCTGTCGGAGCTTGCGGCGTGTCCATGCTGTGGCCGGCATGAAGGCCGGCGCCGCCTTGCAATTCCGCGAGGATTTCTGCCGGATGACGGAAAGTGAAATCATGCAGCATCACCACATGTTCCTGTTCGTCCACCAATGGCTCGCCCGCCTCCTTGACGATGAGCGGCGCCGCCAGCAGGAGCTGTTCCTGCAATCCCAAATGGGAGTGCATCCAATGGGTTCCGGTGCGCCGGTTCTCGAAGCGATAGTCGGCCGACTGGCCGGGTTCGAGCGGCGGAGCGGAAAGCATCGGCACACCATCGAACTGGCTGGGAGGCGCAAGCCCGTGCCAGTGGATCAAAGTCTGTTCTGCGAGTTGGTTGCGGACTTTGACCGCGAATGGCTCGCCATAGCGCGTGATAAGGCCGCCAGGCTTGCCGTTGACCTCAAGGCCAAGCACCTTGGCCGCTTTGCCGTTGACCTCGAGTGTTCGGCTCGTGGCGGCGATTTCCAGTAACTGGCTGGCCGGGCTCACCCGGCCCCATGCTGTCATTGTCAATGCTGCGCCACTCAGGGCCAGCACGGAACGCCTGTTCAATTTTGTTGTCACGACCACACCTGGCATCATTCTAAACGTGTTCTATCGGCCGCGACTTTGCCAAAAACTTGTCAGGCCGGCAGTTCTGGTTACTACACGCCCGTAACGGACCCGCACCTTAATTTCCTGTTAGTCAAAGACCGAACTCCCTCCCAAAAACCCACGTAAACAGGCCATTGCTACCGCATTTGAGACAAATTGAAGCGACTTGTTAACGGCCCCGCAAGATTCCGGCCCGTAATGTGCCTCACGAACAGGGAACGGCGCTTGGAGTTGCAACGATGATGTTGAATCTGCTGCACAGTTTCGCCCGAAACGACAAGGGTGCCACCGCCGTGGAATATGCCTTGATCGCCAGTGGCGTTGTGCTCGTCATCATTCCCCTCCTGGGAGACGTGAACTCAGGTGTCCTGAGCATTTACGGCATAATTGGCGGGCTGTTCGACTACGTGCTCTGAGCCGCCTCACAGACCTCTGCCCATCCCCAAAAATTTTTCTCGCCGCTGCGTGCGCAGCACATCTTTTGAGACACCCGCGAAGGCCTGCAGATTGCGCGCCACAGCCTCTCCCACGTTGCTGATCGTTTTCTCCACATGGCGCTGTGCGCCGCCGGGCGGTTCTGGAATGATTTCATCAATGACCCCAAGCTTCTTCAGATCCTGAGCTGTCATCTTCAAGGCTGCAGCCGCGTCCTTGGCGCGCGCCGCATCGCGCCAAAGAATGGAGGCGGCGCCTTCCGGCGAAATCACGCTGTAGATGGCATGCTCAAGCATCAGCACGGTGTTGCCCGTGGCAATGGCAATGGCACCGCCCGAACCGCCTTCCCCGATGATCACGGAAATCAGAGGAACGCCCAGCGACAGGCAGCAATCCGTTGAGCGGGCAATGGCCTCAGCCTGGCCCCGTTCTTCCGCTTCAACGCCGGGATATGCCCCCGACGTATCAACCAACGTCAGCACCGGAAGGCCAAACCGGTCGGCCAGTTCCATGAGACGCACGGCTTTCCGGTAACCCTCAGGTCGTGCCATGCCCCAGTTATGCTTGAGCTTGCTTTGCGTGTCGGAGCCCTTTTCCTGGCCGATGACGACAATACCCTGGCCCTGAAAGCGTCCCAGTCCGCCCACAACGGCTTCATCTTCACCAAACTTGCGGTCTCCGGCCAGGGGTACAAAATCCGTGATGAGGGTATTGATATAGTCCAGGGCATGAGGGCGATTGATGTGGCGTGCCACTTTCGCCTTCTGCCAGGGATCGAGATCGGCATAGAGCTCGTTCAGAAGCTTCTGAACCTTGGCCTCAAGCGACTTGACTTCATCCGCAATGGAAACCGAAGCATCATTCTGCGCCAGTGCCCTGAGCTCGGCGATCTTGCCCTCAAGCTCTTCAACCGATGCTTCGAAATCCAGGAATTCCTGCATGATGCCTCACAAACAGGCTTCTAACTGGCGAGCACGGAAAGGAATGTCAACTTCTCTGCGTTTCCTTGGTTGAACCTTTACGGCGGGCCAGCGGATGAAATGTCTCAACGGCCCGTTTCAGCCTTTCCGGTTGAACATGCGTGTAGATCTGTGTCGTGGAAATATCGGCGTGCCCCAGCATCTGCTGCACGGCGCGCAGGTCTGCGCCATGAGCGAGCAGGTTCGAGGCAAAGCCGTGGCGCAACACATGGGGTGAAATGCGGCTCGTTGGGATGCCGGCAGCAGCGGCAAGTTTTTTCAGTTCAAGGGCAAAGTGCTGGCGGGTCAGCGCCCCGGATGCGCCGCGCGATGGAAAAAGCCATTCGGGTTTCTTGTCGCTGCCACGGCGCAACTCCTCCATGTAATTCTCAAGAACGCTCCTTGCGTGAGCGGAAACCGGCACCAGCCTCTCCCGGCCACCCTTTCCCCTGATCGTCAGGAATTCCTTATCCGAGACTGCAGCTGAATATTTGAGTCCCACAAGCTCCGATACGCGAAGGCCTGTCGCGGCAAGGAGCTCGATGAGACACAAATTGCGCAAGGCCTTGAGCCTTGCCGCCGGAGGCTTGGCGGGAACCGACGCCCGCGCCGCCTCGGTCAGCCGCAGCACATCATCGGCAGCGAGAACCTTGGGAAGCGCGCGCTGGGTACCCGGCCCTTCCACGATGGCTGCGGGATTGGCGGGGCTAAGATTTTCGCTATGAAGAAACAGATGGAACTGCCGGATGGCGGAGAGCTTGCGCGCCACCGAACTCTTGGCCATGCCGCGGCGCTCCAGATTTGCAAGGTAGTCCCTGATGTCTTGCGCTTCTGCCTTCTCCGTGGGCGTTGCCCTTGCCGCAAGAAATGCTGAATAATCCTGAAGGTCACGCCGGTAAGCGGCGATGGAATTGGCCGCAGCCCCCCGTTCAGCGGCCATCATTTCCAGGAACCGGCCAACCAGCCGGTAGCCTGTCTCGCCATCATCCCTGCCTGAGTTTTTCATGGGGCAAAGACTTGATCACTTCCGTTTGTTCGGGCGGAAAGGTCGCAAGCGCATAGGCGCCGCCATAGACGGCACCAGCCAAGGCTGCCACGACAAGGACGAATCGGACGGTATCGGGAATGAACATGAAGCTACCTGGCGCGAACATAGCCCAGATTCGGCTTCTGGCGAAATTGCCGGTAAACGCGTTTTATTTCGCCTGCAGAACCGGTAAAGCGTTGTCCAGGTGACAGGAATTAACCATGCCGAAGAATAACTTGTCCGGGGATGTCGAGGCTGCGCTCAACAATCTGGGCGGACGGTCCGTCGTACTGGTCGGCCTCATGGGCGCCGGAAAGACCTCTATTGGCCGCCGGCTTGCGGAGATTCTGGGCTTGCCCTTCGTCGATGCCGACCATGAGATCGAGGCAGCAGCAGGAAAAAGCATTCCGGACATCTTCGCCGAACACGGCGAGGCCCACTTCCGCGACGGCGAGAAGCGGGTGATCGCGCGACTACTCGAAAGCGGCGGCCAGGTTCTGGCCACCGGCGGTGGCGCCTTCATGAATGCCGAGACGCGGGAGCGCGTCAAGCAGCGGGCCATTTCGGTGTGGCTGAAGGCCGATCTTTCCCTTCTCATGCAGCGGGTGCTGAAGCGCGGCGGGAGGCCTCTTTTAGAAAATACCGACCCGGAAGCCGTAATGCGCAAGCTGATGGATGAGCGTTATCCCACATATGCCACTGCCGATATCACCGTTGAAAGCACTGATGCCCATCACGCCGCCATGGTCAGTGAAGTGCTGCGCGCCCTGGCGCAATGGCAAGCAAAGGAACAGGAACGGAATGCCTGATACCGAAAATGCCACCGACAAAGTCCGGGTCAATCTCGGAAGGCGGTCCTATGACATCCTGGTGGGTGACGGCCTTTTGCCGCAGGCGGGCGAGCTGCTGCTGCCGCTCCTCAAGCGCAAGCGCCTGGCCATTGTCACGGATGAAAATGTAGCAGGCTTTCATCTTGCAAGCCTCGCAGCTGTTCTTGACGCGAACGGGATCGAACATGCCTCGCTGATCCTCAACCCCGGCGAATCGAGCAAGAGCTATGCCGGGCTGCAACAGGTCTGCGAGTTCCTGCTGGCATCGGGCATCGAGCGGAACGATGTGGTGATCGCGCTCGGCGGTGGCGTCATCGGTGACCTAGCCGGCTTTGCTGCAGGCGTTTTGCGCCGCGGCGTGCGCTTTGTGCAGATTCCAACCACTCTGCTGGCCCAAGTGGATTCTTCCGTTGGCGGCAAGACAGGCATCAACTCGCCCCATGGCAAGAACCTGATCGGCGTCTTTCATCAGCCATCCCTGGTGCTGGCTGACCTGGACCTGCTCAAGACCCTGCCCAAGCGTGAACGCGCGGCGGGTTATGCCGAAGTCGCAAAATATGGGCTTCTGGGCGACGCCGCATTCTTCGATTGGCTCGATCAGCGGGTCGAAGAAGTAATCGCTTGTGACACGGATGCCGTCCGCAAAGCGGTGCGCCGCTCTTGCGAAATGAAAGCCGATATCGTTGCACAAGACGAAACTGAAACGGGCGTTCGCGCCCTCCTCAATCTCGGCCACACTTTTGGCCATGCACTGGAAGCCGCCACCGGCTATTCCAACAGATTGCTCCACGGAGAATCCGTAAGCATTGGCATGGTACAGGCCTTCAGGTTTTCAGGCGCGCTTGGCCTTTGCGATCCACATCTCGGCGATCATGCGGAGAGGCACCTCAAACGTGCGGGGCTTCCCACTCGCGTCAGCGGCATTCCAGGCGAGGTGCCGCCGCCGGCGCGCCTACTTGAGATCATGCACCAGGACAAGAAAGCCTCTGGCGGCAAGCTGGTATTCATTCTCGCGCGGGCTATTGGCGAGACATTTGTTGCTCGCGACATCGCAGAAAAGGATGTCTTGGACTTCCTTGAGAAGGATCGGCGCGCGTCATGAGCAGCGAAATCGCCTATGCCATATTCTCGATTATATGCCTGATTGCCGTGGCGGCCTTTTTCACAGGTGCGGAATCAGGGCTCGAGGCTGCCTCAAGGACAAGGCTCGCCGAGCTTGAAAAGCGGGGCTCGGCCCGCGCCAGGTCGGCACTTCAGCTTTTGGAAACACCAGAGAGGTCGATCGGTGGCCTGCTATTCGGCAACATCTTTGCCAGGATCGCCGCTGCGGCTGTCGCTACCGCCACCCTGATCAAGCTCGTCGGTGGTGGTGGCGCCTTCATCGCTGCGGTCGTCATGACAATCATCATCCTGATCTTCGCCGAAATCCTGCCAAAGATATTCGCAATCACCTACCCCGAACGCACTTCGATTGCCATTGCCCATGCCGTTCGCCTGATCACCGCTATCCTGGCCCCTATCGTTCTGGCGTTGGAATTTACTGTGAAGGCCGCGCTGAAACTATTCGGTGCCAACGTCCGGGACGATGTCCGCGTGTTTTCGGTCCGCGGCGAATTGCGCGGCGCCGCTGACCTTCACCACAAGGAGGAAGCACATGTAAAGGAAGAACGTGCGAGGTTGGGCGGCATCCTCGACCTCAAGGAACTTGAGGTGGCGGACATCATGATCCACCGCACCAAGATGAAGACCCTGGATCTCGGGTTTGAACAGCAGAAACTCGTCGAAGCCGTGCTCGAAAGCCCGCACACGCGCATGCCCGTCTGGCGTGGAAAACCCGACAACATTGTGGGCATCCTTCATGCCAAGGCGCTGTTCAAGGCGCTGCAGGAAGCCGAAGGAGACGCCACAAAGATTGACTTCGAAAAGGTCATTGTCCCCGCCTGGTTCGTGCCCGACACGCGCCCGCTGGAAGACCAACTCAACGCCTTCCTGCGCCGCAAGACCCACTTTGCACTGGTTGTCGATGAATATGGCGAGGTTGAAGGGCTTGTAACCCTCGAGGATATCCTTGAAGAGATCGTCGGCGATATCAAAGACGAATTTGATGCTGTCAGCAGCGGTGTGCGTAAGACACGGGACGGCGCCTATGTGATTGACGGCACGGTGCCGATCCGCGATCTCAACCGCACGCTCGATTGGCAACTACCGGACGAAGAGGCGACCACCCTTGCCGGCCTTGTCATACATGAAGCGCGCATGATTCCCGATGCTGGCCAGGCCTTCTCGTTCCACGGCTTCAAGTTTGAAGTTCTGAAGAAGCGCAAGCAGCAGATCACCCAGATCAAGGTGACGAAGATAGAGCAGCCTGCAAATGAAGAAC
Organism: Hyphomicrobiales bacterium; assembly: GCA_020029455.1. Lineage (GTDB taxonomy): Bacteria > Pseudomonadota > Alphaproteobacteria > Rhizobiales > Aestuariivirgaceae > Aestuariivirga. The sequence goes on along the minus strand of JAIBJH010000014.1, from coordinate 9,180 downwards.
CGCCGGCTTGAAGAGATCAGGAGTTCGGCGCGGAAGCTTCAATTGCAAGCGCATGAACGCGCGTCTTGAGTTCCTGCGCCAAAACGTCGTTTACCATGCGGTGGCAATCAATGCGCGACTTCCCCCTGAAAGCATGCGCTACAATTGTGACGCGGAAATGGCTTTCGCCCAAGGGATGGCTGCCGGCATGGCCTGCATGTTGATTGCTTTCGTCAATCACATTAAGTACGGAAGGTTGGAAAGCCGCGAAGAGTTTGTTCTCAAGCGTCTTGCCGACAGGGCCTAATTCCATCACTTACTCCGTATCTGGTTGATGAGGGCTCCAACCCTCGCATGATCAAGCGCCATGAAACTCGACTCGAAATACTTTGACAAGATTCGCGTGACACCCAGGGGTTCCAAGCCTGAACCCAAGGTGGAGAAGATGTGCGAATGGGAAGGCTGCAACAAGCCGGCACGCCACAAGGCACCCAAGGGGCGCAGTGCCGAAGGCCAGTATTGGAACTACTGCACAGCCCATGTGCAGGAGTACAACAAGAAGTATAATTATTTTGCCGGCATGAGTGATGACGCCATCTCTACCGCGCAGAAAGCCGCGCAAACGGGCGACCGCCCCACGTGGAAACTCGGGGAAAACGCCCATTCAAAGGCCGGCGCCAAGCGTGGCACGGCCCGCGATTTCCGCGATCCCCTTGGCTTGTTCGGCAAGAATGCCAAGCCCGCCCAGTCAAAACTGGGCCGCAACTTGCGCATCAATGAGGTGAAAGCCCTGCAAACTCTTGGTCTTGATGAGAATGCCTCACCTGAAGACGCAAAAGCCAAGTACAAGCTCTTGGTGAAGCGCCTGCATCCCGACGCCAATGGCGGCAGCAGGGCCAATGAAGACACCTTGAAGGCTGTCATTCAAGCCTATGATACATTGCGCGCTTCGGGCTTCTGCTAAGCTTGCCGCGCGCCAAGCAAACGACTAGAAGGTTTTTACACCCCAAACCGATGTGAGTGACATGATAGGCAAAGCCAATGGCAGCGGGCCCACGCTGCCAGATGTAAAGATTTCAGTGAGAGATACCTTCGGCTTTGACACGAGGATGGTAATCCACGCCTACAGCGAGCCAAGCGAGCATGTGCCCGATCTCGATCCAGATTATTTGTTCAACAAGGAGACGACACTCGCGATCCTTGCTGGTTTCGAGCACAACCGCCGTGTGATGGTCACTGGCTATCATGGCACCGGAAAATCCACGCACATTGAGCAAGTGGCAGCGCGTCTCAATTGGCCCTGCGTGCGCATCAACCTGGACAGCCACATCAGCCGCATCGACCTGATCGGCAAGGATGCGATTGTGCTCAAGGAAGGAAAGCAGGTCACGGAATTCCGTGAAGGCATCCTCCCATGGGCCTATCAGCACAATGTCGCGCTCGTCTTCGATGAATATGATGCCGGCCGCCCCGATGTGATGTTCGTGATCCAGCGCATCCTCGAATCATCCGGCAAGCTGACATTGCTCGACCAGAGCCGCGTCATCAGGCCTCACCCCGCGTTTCGCCTCTTTGCCACGGCCAACACAGTGGGGCTTGGCGATACCACCGGCCTCTATCACGGCACCCAGCAGATCAACCAAGCGCAGATGGACCGCTGGTCCATCATCACGGCGCTCAACTATCTGCCTCATGCCGATGAATGCGGCATCGTGCTCTCCAAGGTCAAGGCCTACAACACCGAGAGGGGTCGGAAGATCGTTGCCAACATGGTGCGCGTTGCCGATCTCACCCGTAATGCCTTCATCCAGGGTGACCTCTCAACAGTGATGAGCCCGCGCACCGTCATGACCTGGGCGCAGAATGCCGACATCTTCGCCGGCGACATCGGCTTTGCCTTCCGCCTCACCTTCCTCAACAAATGCGATGAACTGGAGCGGCCCATCGTCGCCGAGTTCTACCAGCGCTGCTTCGGCGAGGAACTGCCGGAATCGGCTGCACGGATTGCACTAGCGTGAGAGCACCATGAGTTCGGCCAAGGAAGATCGCGCCGAACGCTTCAAGACCGTGCTCGGCACGGCCATGAAGACGATCGCCCTTGACCCTGAGCTTGCTGTCACCTTCGGCAACGAACAGCCATCGCTCACCGGCCACAAGGCAAGGCTTCCGCAGATCGGCACCCACGCAACGCCCAAGGACATCTCGGTCACGCGTGGTCTCTCGGATAGTTTTGCGCTGCGCCTCGCCAACCATCGCGATGATGTGCACAACCGCTACCTGCCGCAAGGCAAGAATGCTCGCGCCGTTTACGAAGCTGTGGAGCAGGCGCGCGTCGAAGCCATCGGCGCCAACGCCATGCCGGGCGTTGCGCAGAATCTTTCGGCCATGCTCGATGACCGTTACGGCCGCACGGTCATCAACCGCTCGTCCAACCGCCGTGACACGCCGCTGGAAGAAGCCGTTGGCCTGATCCTCCGCGAACGCCTGACAGGCGCGCCTCCTCCCGCCCCCGCCCAGCCCTACGTCAATCTCTGGCGCTCCTGGGTTGAGGAAAAGGCTGGCGGCAATCTCGATACGCTTGCCAACGCACTTCATGATCAGCAGCATTTTGCCAAGCTCTCCCGCGATCTAATCGCCGCCCTCGACATGGCCGATGAACTGGGTGACGACCCCGATGCCGGCGAGGAAAACGAGGAGAACGAGAGCGAGGAAGACGCGGGCGAACGCGACGAAACGCCCGAAGGTCAGGAGCAGGAAAGCGAAGCACAAAGCTCGCAGGACCTGCAGGAGGCTGAGGGCGAAAGCGAAGCGGCCGAAATGGAAGCCCAATCCATCGATGCCGACGAGCAGCCCGATGACCAGGATGTGGACCAGGATGCCGATGGCGAGGAACCCTTCCGGCCTCAGCTTCCCTTCTCCAACACGGCGAGCCACGACAGCTACAAGGTCTACACCAACAGCTTCGATGAAATTGTCGGCGCCACCGATCTCTGCGACGAAGAAGAACTCACGCGCCTTCGTGCCTATCTCGACAAGCAATTGTCAAATCTGCAGGGCGTGGTGGCGCGGCTTGCCAACCGCCTGCAGCGCCGTCTCATGGCCCAGCAGAACCGCTCCTGGGACTTTGACCTCGAGGAAGGCATTCTCGACTCATCGAAGCTCATGCGGGTGGTAATCGATCCCATGAACCCCCTCTCCTTCAAGATGGAGAAGGACATGAAATTCCGCGACACGGTAGTGACGCTTCTCATCGACAATTCCGGTTCCATGCGCGGACGGCCCATCACTGTTGCTGCAACCTGCGCCGACATTCTGGCGCGAACGCTTGAGCGCTGCAGCGTGAAGGTGGAAATCCTTGGCTTCACGACGAGAGCCTGGAAAGGCGGTCAGTCCCGTGAGAAGTGGCTGGGTGCAGGAAAGCCCGCCAATCCCGGCCGCCTCAACGACCTGCGCCACATCACCTACAAGGCCGCTGATGAACCTTGGCGGCGTGCCCGCAAGAATCTCGGCCTCATGATGCGTGAGGGTCTGCTCAAAGAAAACATCGATGGTGAGGCCCTGATCTGGGCCCATAACCGGCTCTTGGTCCGCCGCGAGCAGCGCCGCATCTTGATGGTAATTTCCGACGGCGCGCCGGTTGATGATTCAACCCTCTCCGTCAATTCCGGCAATTATCTGGAGCGGCATCTGCGCCAGGTCATTGGCGAAATTGAAACCCGTTCACCCATTGAATTGATCGCCATTGGCATCGGCCATGACGTGACGCGCTATTATCGCCGTGCTGTCACAATCGTGGACGCCGAAGAACTGGGCGGCGCCATGACAGAGAAACTCGCTGAGCTCTTTAACGAAAAAGCAGATTTCCCTGCGCCGCAACCGCAGCGCCGCCGCGCCGCCTGATCGGGCAGAAGCTACTCGTATTTCTTTAGGAAGTCTTTGATCACAAGCTGCTGCATGTCGGTAACTGCCGCCGCCAGCCTGTCATGCTCCCAATCCCACCAGGCAAGCGTAATGATCCGTTCACGGACGGATTTTGCAAAGCGCCATTTGATCCGCCGCGCCGGAACGCCCGCCACAATGGCGTAGGGCTCCACGTCCTTCGTCACCACGGCACCAGCAGCAACAACCGCACCGTGGCCGATTGAAATCCCGGGCATCACAATGGCGCCATGGCCAACCCAAACATCATGGCCAATTGTCACGCGCCTACTCTGACGTTGCTCGCGGAACCCCTTGTCCAACTTGGCCCCGATAAAATATTCATTGGGCCGGTATGAAATCTTGTGCTGCACCACGCGCTCGATTGGATGATTGAGGGCATTGAGCCGCGCGTTCGAGGCTATGGCGCAGAATTTCCCGATGGTGGTGTAGATTGCCTCGGCCCCGCGCTCCACATAGGAGTAGTCGCCAAGTTCGCATTCAGCCATGACCACGCGCTCGCCCACATCGGTAAAGCGCCCCAACACGCAATCACGCAACTGCGCCGTTGCATGGACGCGGGGTTTTCCGTCACGCGAGGCCGAGGGCGAATGGCGGCGAGGTTCCTTCATGCCTCAACTCATAACAAAAAAGCCGCCCAACAATGAGCGGCTTTGTGATTCAGAATGAAAGCGTCAGGCGGCCTTTGCCGTCTCCAGCTTCTTGGCAATGCTGCGCTTGAGCTTGAGGGCCTTGGCCGAGAGCTCATCATTGCTCGCCTTGAGCAGATAAGCATCAAGCCCGCCGCGGTGCTCGACCGACTTCAGCGCGGCCGCCGAAATGCGGAAGGAATAGGAATTGCCCAGCGCATCCGAAATCAGCGTCACTTCGCAGAGGTTCGGCATGAAGCGGGTCTTGGTTTTGTTGTTGGCGTGGGAGACATTGTGGCCCTTGAGCCAGCCCTTGCCGGTGAATTCGCAGCGGCGCGACATCGTGAAACTCCATCAAATGAGAAGAAGCCGGGCGCGAGGGGCTCCGGCAGCGTTGGCGGTTCCATATGCGAAGCAGACGCAAGGGTCAAGCTTGCCGCATGGGTACAGTATCTGGGGCGGCAATTCCTGCTCCGGCACAGCCTGTTAATGCGCCGAGCCCGAAAGACGAGTTTTGCGCCAAGCAGGAGAACGCACTTGTAGGCCGGAGCCCGCCACAACCACTTCTAATGGCGTGAACATTATAGGAACAATATGAGATTGGCGATTCGGGCTTGCTCCGTTCCGCTTCTGCCGCAAAAGTTAATTCAATGAGTCAAATCAAGCGCTTGCCGTTAACAACTTGCAAGGAATTGGAGGCGGCAGTGCGGCATTCGTAAATCGCCCGTCACAAAATTGTGGCCAACGGGCGGTGATGGGCTGAGCCGCACTGCCACTTTCCCTTGGAACATTTGCAGAAGATCTGTGATTCAGCGATTCGGACGGGATTTGTTCGCGCTTGAATCCAGTCTTTAAGGTTCTGTCTCAAAACAGCGCAGGCATGTTTCACTTAAGGCTCTGTTCTCCTACATTGAACGGGAAATGCCCTCTCCCCGAATTCCTCCCCGGATGCTGCCGGTCACTGCAGTCCTGGGGCCTACCAACACCGGAAAGACTCACCTCGCCGTAGAACGCATGTTGGCCTCGGCTGGCGGCATGATCGGCCTGCCGCTCAGGCTTTTGGCGCGAGAGGTTTACGACAAGGTGAGATTGCGCACGGGCGACCATGCGGTTGCTCTCATGACGGGCGAGGAAAAGATCATTCCGGCCCAGCCTCGCTACTGGGTGGCAACCGTCGAAGCCATGCCGCCCGATCTCAGGGTGCCGTTCCTTGCCATCGATGAAATCCAGATCGCCTCTGATCTCGAACGCGGCCACATCTTCACCGACCGCATCCTGCACATGCGCGGGACCGAGGAAACCATGCTGCTGGGCGCCGCCACCATGCGGCCGATCCTTGCAAAGCTGCTGCCCAAAACCCAGTTCATCGCAAGGCCGCGCCTCTCCAGGCTCACCTATGCGGGGCCGCGGAAACTGTCACGCCTGCCCCGCCGCACCGCCATTGTCGCCTTCACGGCCGATACTGTTTACACGGTCGCGGAACTGATCCGCCGCCAGCGTGGTGGCGCTGCCGTTGTCATGGGTGCGCTTTCTCCGCGCACCCGCAATGCCCAGGTTGCCCTCTATCAATCGGGCGATGTCGACTATCTCGTCGCAACCGATGCCATCGGCATGGGCCTCAACATGGATGTGGACCATGTGGCCTTTGCTGCAACGCGCAAGTTCGATGGTTTTTCCTTCCGCAATCTGACCCCCGGCGAGTTGGGCCAGATTGCCGGTCGCGCTGGCCGCTTTCTCAATGACGGCACCTTTGGCGTAACGGGCGAGGTCGAAGGTTTCGATGGCGAGACAGTGGACCGCCTCGAGAACCACAATTTTGAAAGTGTGCGTGTCTTACAGTGGCGCAACCGCGATCTGGATTTCCGCTCGCTCGACACACTACGCAAGAGTCTTGGCCGCCTGCCTCAGGAAGAAGGCCTGACCCGTGCCCAAGCCACGCCCGACATTGAAGCGCTGGAGGCAGTGTGCCGCGATGAAAGCTTGCGCAATCAGATATCGGGCCACGAAAGCGTCGCCCGCGCCTGGGATGTCTGCCAACTGCCGGACTACCGCAACATCTCGCCTGCCGAGCACGCCCATCTTGTTTCACGCGTCCTCACCTTCCTGCAGAAGAAGCCAGGTCTCATCCCCGAGGATTGGATCGCCCGCCAGCTTTCCTACTGTGAGAACCTGGAAGGAAACATCGATGCCCTGTCCCAGCGCATCTCCCATGTCCGCACCTGGACTTTTATCGCCAACCGGGCCGACTGGCTGGAAGCCCCTCTCTATTGGCAGGGCCGCGCCCGGGAGATCGAAGACCGCCTCTCCGATGCCCTTCACCACAAGCTTACGGAGCGTTTCATCGATCGCAAAACCAGTGTATTGGTAAGGCGTCTGGCCAAGAAGGAAGGTTTGATGTCGAGCGTTGAAGAGGGTGGCGTAATCTCGGTCGAAGGGGAGGATATCGGCCGCATCGCTGGCTTATTGTTTGTCCCCGCTGACGTCTTGGCGGGGAGTGACGCCAAGCTCCTGAAGGCGGCAGCAGTGCAAGCCCTTGTAACGGAAGTCGCGGCGCGTGCCACCGTGCTTTCAACCTGTGCCGATACCGTGCTCAAGCTTTCCCGCAACGGCGACATTCTCTGGCAGGGCTATTCCGTCGGCAAGCTGATCTCGGGAGATCATCGTTTCAAACCGCAGATCCAGGTCGTAGCCGATGACATTCTTGCGCCGGCGCTCCGCGAAGAGGTGCGCCAGCGCCTGCAGAAATTTATCGAGCGCCAGCTCATCACCCATATCGATCCCCTGCTTAAGCTTGATGAAGCAGAAGGCCTTGAAGGCACGGTCCGCGGCATTGCCTATCGTATCGCCGAAAATTTCGGTGTGTTGTCCCGCGAACTTGTGACAGCGGAGGTGAAAGGTCTGAGCCAGGATGATCGCGCCAAGCTGCGCACCCTTGGCGTGCGCTTCGGCGCCTACACGCTCTATGTGCCACTCCTTTTGAAACCGGCGCCGACCGAAATCCGTCTGCTGCTCTGGTGGCTGGAACACCACAAAGGAGAAACAGGGAGCGATGCAATTCCAGCCCTTCCGCCCAATGGCCTCACTTCCATAGTGGCGGACGCCGCCCTACTCGAAGGCTACTATCAACTCTGCGGCTACAGGCTGTGCGGCAAGCGCGCCGTGCGCGTCGACATGCTGGAGCGCCTGGCGGATCTCATCCGCGACCGCCTGTTCTGGAAGCCCCGCATCCCCGAAGAAGCGCGGCCCCAAGGGTCCATGGAAGGCGGTGGCTTCACCGTTGTTCCTGACATGATGTCAGTCGTCGGCTGTTCCGGCGAGGATTTCGAAGCTATTCTCGCAAGCCTCAGCTATCGTGCCGAAAAGCGCATGATGCCGAAGCCGGTTCATGCAAAACCTGCACTCGCTGCGGCCATTGCAGAGCCTGCGCCTGAAATTGTCGCGACCGATGCTGTGGCCGAAGTGGTGGCGGAAGTTGTGGCGGATCAACCGGCCGAAACTGTTGAAGCCATATCGCCTGCACCACCAGCAGAAGCAGCACCTTCACCCGAGGGCGAACTCGTTGAAACCAATATCTGGTGGCCGGATGGCATGGGACCATTCCGTCAGCGCCAGAAGCGGCCTGAAAGGCAACAGCATCACAAGCGCGAGCATCACGCCAAGAATGGTGCCAACAAGCATCACAAGAAGAAAGCCCACCGCGACCATGGCAAGTCGGGCGAACATCGCCCCCACAAGCCGAGCGCGCCCGAAAGGCCAATCGATCCCAATTCACCCTTCGCGGTCTTGAGCTCGCTGAGGGAAGCTCTTGTGAAGGATCGTAACTAGACCCGTGGCGCAGCGCATCGACAAGTGGCTGGTCTACGCCCGCTTCGTGAAGCACCGGGCAAGAGCCCAGGAACTTATCGAGCAGGGCCATGTCCGTATCAACCGCGAGCGCGTGGCGAAACCGAGTCACGCCGTCAAAGAAAATGACGTATTGACCATTGCGCTTGCCGGACATGTGAGGGTTATTCGCGTCCTGGCCGAGGCCGAAAGGCGCGGGGGCCCTGCAAGCGTCGCGTCTCTCTATGAGGCTGTCGCAGAAAGCAGCGAGACGCATGGCAAACTGGCGGAAAAACAGGATGCAGAGGCAAAAGCCCTCTGCTAGGAAGCGCCCGACAGGAATGGACTGCACTAGCGTATGACCTACATCGTCACCGAGAACTGCATCAAATGCAAATACATGGATTGCGTGGAAGTCTGCCCCGTGGACTGTTTCTACGAGGGCGAGAACATGCTGGTGATCCACCCCGACGAATGCATCGACTGCGGCGTCTGCGAGCCCGAATGCCCCGCCGACGCCATCAAGCCCGACACCGAACCGGGTCTCGATGCCTGGCTCGTCCTCAACACCGAATATGCCGCCAAGTGGCCGAACATCACCACCAAGAAGGAGGCGCCCGAGGATGCCAAGTCCTTCGACGGCGTGGAGGGCAAGCTGGAGAAGTATTTTTCCCCCAATCCGGGCGAAGGCGACTGACGTTACGATCAGCCGCTCCCGCCATGTGCGCAGTGCACAACGGCCATGCTTCCGTTAACTTATCTTAACCTTTTCCACGGGATTCCTCCGTGTGCGGTGCAAGATTCGACCGTA
>JAIBJH010000125.1 GCA_020029455.1 Hyphomicrobiales bacterium | reverse complement strand
GGCGCCGTCAAGATCAAGACCGACACCCAGGATATTACCGGCAACAAGGCTCTGTTCCTGCTACTCAAGGACGAACTGACGGTCACCGGCAATGTCACTGTCGTCCAGGACAAAACGGTCCTCAAAGGCCCCCAGCTTTTTGTGGACCTGAAGACCAAGCGTACCCGGATGGCGGGCGGCCGCGTCAAGGGCCGTTTCACGCCGCGATGAGCTCGGTGGCACCCCTTCTGCCCGCTTCCGCACGCCCCCTTTCACGCAAATTTAACAGTATTGGTTCGTAATCCCATGGCGCAAGCGCCGCGACATCCAGCCCGGCCTCAGCCCCACCCCAAACCGTCCCGCCCGGGCGGTGTAAGCCTGGGGCGGCCAAGGACCCCGGCTGGAGGACTTGAGGCCCACATGCTCGCCAAGAGCTACAGGCGAAGGCCGGTGGTCCGCAATGTCTCCGTCTCGGTGCAGCGTGGTGAGGCTGTAGGCCTTTTGGGTCCCAACGGCGCCGGCAAGACGACTGTGTTCTATATGATCACGGGGCTCGTTGCGGCGGACAGGGGCATCATCAGCCTGGACGGCGAGGACATCACCCACCTGCCCATGTATCAGAGGGCAAGGCTGGGCCTGGGCTATCTTCCCCAGGAGAGTTCCGTCTTCCGCGGCCTCACGGTGGAACAGAATTTGCGGGCGGTCCTTGAGCTCCATGAGCCCGACAAGGCCGCGCGCGAGCGTAAGTTGCGTGAGTTGTGTGATGAGTTTTCCATTTCCCACCTCCGGCGTTCGCCGGCTGTTGCGCTCTCTGGCGGAGAGCGTCGCCGCCTGGAAATCGCCCGAGCCCTTGCCGGCGAACCCCAGTTCATGCTCCTCGATGAGCCCTTCGCCGGGATTGACCCGATTGCGGTCGGTGATATTCGCCAGTTGGTGCGACAGCTCACCGATCGGGGAATCGGGGTGCTTATTACGGATCACAATGTCAGAGAGACCCTCGGACTCATTGACCGCGCCCTCATTCTCCATGAAGGCCAGGTCCTGACCGAAGGGTCCCCGCAAGAAATCGTTAACGATCCCAACGTCAGGCGCTACTATCTGGGCGAGGGTTTCACATACTGAAAAGACCCATCTGATAGGGCGAAGCGATGGGACTATCGCAAAGACTTGTTCTGAAGCAGGGGCAATCCCTGGTGATGACGCCGCAGTTGCAGCAGGCAATCAAGCTGCTGCAGATGTCCTCGGCTGAGCTTCAGGAATTTGTCGAAGCCGAGATCGAGAAGAACCCGCTCCTCGAAAGAGAAGAATATGCCCCAGCCAAGGCGGCCGCTTCCGATGACCGGCCAAGTGCCGTGGACAAGGCATTTGCCGCCGGAAGTTCTAGTGACGAAACTGCAGAATTTCTCCAGTCACAACCGCCTGCAGGCTCGGCTGACGGGCAGTCGCTCTATCGTGACACGGCGTGGTCCTCATTGCGCAGCGCCGGTCATCTCTCGCTCGACGGAGGCGATCTGGATGTCACGGCGAACCTCGCCCGGGATATTACCCTTGCCGAGCATCTGACCAACCAACTCCACCTCCATTTTCAGGATGCAGGCGACAGGCTGATCGGCCAGCACTTGATCGGTATGGTCAATGAAGCGGGCTACCTGACAGGGGATGCAATGAGCATCGCCGAAACCCTCGGAGCAACGCCACAACACATCGAAAGCGTGCTGGCTGTCCTCAAAACCTTCGAGCCCACCGGCGTCTTTGCGAGCGGGCTTGCGGAATGCCTCAAGCTTCAACTGGAGGAAAGAGGCCGTCTCGACAACGCCATGGAAGCGCTCATCGGCCATCTCGATCTTGTGGCGCGGCGCGACTATCAGGCTCTGCGTCAGCGCTGCGGTGTTGGCCTCGAAGAGCTCCAGCACATGCTGGCCGAACTGCGGACGCTCAATCCCAAGCCGGGCCATGCCTATGGTTCGGAACCAGTGTCCCCGGTCGTCCCCGACATTTTTGTCAGGCAGGCACCGGACGGTTCCTGGATTGTAGAACTCAACAGCGAGACATTGCCGCGCGTCCTCGTCAACAACCGCTACATGGCAAAGGTCTCAGGCCAAACGGCACGCGAGGAAGATAAGCTGTTCCTCGCCGGCTGCCACGCCCAAGCGACTTGGCTGATCAGGAGCCTCGACCAGCGGGCCAATACGGTGCTGAAAGTGGCGCGTGAGATCGTGCGCCTGCAGGATGGTTTTCTCGTTCACGGCGTGCAGCACTTGAAGCCGATCACTCTCAAGACAGTTGCCGACGCCATCGAGATGCATGAATCAACTGTGAGCCGCGTCACCACCAACAAATACATGGCAACGCCGCGCGGCGTTTTTGAGCTCAAGTATTTTTTCACCAACGCCATTCCCGCAACAGGCGGCGAAGGCGACATGCACTCCTCCGAATCAGTGCGCCATCGCGTCAAGGAATTGATCGCAGCCGAGGCTGCGGGGCGCATTTTGTCGGATGACGATATAGTGGATGCCTTGCGCGGTGAGGGCATTGAGATAGCCCGCAGGACCGTGGCGAAGTACCGGGAATCGCTGGGTATTCTGTCGTCTGTGCAGCGCCGTCGGGAAGCCCGCCTCAAGGGTTGACTTGAGGATGGCACGCAACTAGTTTCCGCCACGTTTTTTGGAGCATAATGTGGGGCAAGGTTTCAACGCCCCCGTCTTGAACAGCAACTCTCAACAGGCAATATAGGCTTGCAAGGCGCGCCGGCAGGGGCAAGATGCCCGGCTGGATGGCGGTGCGCAGGCATAGTTTGATTGGATGACCATGACCCTTGCCGACATCCTTGGACCGGGCGCCGTTCTCTGCGAACTCAAGGCACAAAACAAGAAGCAGGTTCTCCATGAAGTGGCAGAAGGTCTGGCGGACCAGTCGGGCGCGGACGCTCGTGCCATTTTCGACGTTCTCCTGCAGCGTGAGAAACTAGGTTCGACCGGGCTGGGCCAAGGCATTGCCGTGCCGCACGGCAGGTTGCCCGCCATTTCCCGTGTGCATGGCCTGTTTGCCAGGCTGGCAACACCAGTCTCTTTTGACAGTGTTGATGGCGAGCCGGTCGACATCGTTTTTGCCCTGATCTCGCCCGATCACGCAGGAGCCGACCACCTGACGGCGCTGGCACGCGTCTCTCGTCTTTTGCGCGACCAGAAGACGCTGGCCAAACTGCGCGGCACAAAAGCCCAGGAAGGCCTTTATGCCATCATCACCGAACCGCCTGCTTCAACAGCCACGGCAGCATAAGGCAAAATCTATCAGCGTTTACAGGAACAGTAATGACCTGACAGTCGCTGTTCGTTAAGGGCTCAGGCTGCGAGAGTGCTTTTGGGTTTTCTGTGGCAGTGATTTCTCCTGGTTTTGCAGTATGGATCTTGTGAGATCAGTCGTGAGAGTGGCGTCCTGCCGCTCTGCATGAGTGCGCTCGGCAGCCAGAAGTTCACTCCCCGGGATTTCTCTCCCACGTCGTCTTCGTGATCTTCTCAAGACTATTGCTGGGAGAGGAGGGTGGGAGCGGTGACCCACTTCTGGAATGTAGCGAGAAGTAGCATTTTCACCGCGCGGTGTCAAGGACTATTTTCAAGAAATAGGTTTTTACTGCGAAATCCAATGCTTAGCTGCTATGGCAAAATTCACTCCGAAGGGGTGGCTGGGCCAAATCTGTCAGGCGATTGCCAACTCAACACCCACAGCGCATTCACCAGCTTGACTCACGATTGAAATTGCGGCACATTTTATTTCGGACGCCAAAATAAAACTTATCAACGAACGTCCTGCCTATCCACATCCCGGTTCGTGCCGCGTTTGCCTGCGCGGCTTGTTGGCGTCCATGGAGATGAGGGGGCACCAGGAGGAGAACAGAATGAAGCGTACAATTTTCGCTGCGATGGCCGGCGCGCTGATGCTCAGTGCATCTACCGTTGTCGCCAACGCCGGCACGGTCGCCGTGTCGTGGAAGACTTTCCAGGAAGAGCGCTGGAAGACCGACGAAGCCGCCATCAAGGCTGTCGTTGAAGCCGCCGGCCACAGCTATGTCTCGACCGATGCGCAGGGCTCTGCCCAGAAGCAGGCCGCCGACATCGAAGGCCTCATCGCCCAGAAGCCCGACGTGATCATGATCGTTGCCTTTGACTCGGACGCCATCCTGCCTTCGATCCAGAAGATCAGCGATGCTGGCATCAAGTCGATCGCCTATGACGTGCAGTTCGAGGATCCGAACGCCCTCTACATCACCTTCGACAACGTGGGCGTTGGCCGCCTGATGGCCAAGACCATGCTCGAGAAGGGCAAGACCGAAGGCAACTTCGCCTTCATCAAGGGCGACAAGGGTGACCCGAACGCCACCTTCCTCTTCGAAGGCATTACCGAAGTGCTGAAGGAGAACATGGATGCAGGCAAGATCAAGAATGTCTGCGAAACCTTCACCGACGGTTGGAAGCCGGACAATGCCCAGAAGAACATGGAGCAGTGCCTGACCGCCAACAACAACAAGATCGACGCTGTCGTCTCTGAAAATGATGGCATGGCGGGCGGCGTTGTGGCGGCTCTCGAAGCCCAGGGCCTCGCTGGCGCGGTGCCGGTGACCGGCCAGGACGGCGACAAGGCCGCTCTCAACCGCGTTGCTCTCGGCACCCAGCTTGTGTCTGTCTGGAAGGACAGCCGCGTTCTCGGCAAGATGGCTGCGGAAGCTGCTGTTGCCCTGATCGGCGGCACGGCCATGGACGCGCTTCCTGGCTCTGCCAAGTTCTCGGGCGGCAAGAAGAAGGTCGAAATGAACTCGATCCTCATCCCGCCGAACCCGATCACCAAGGACAACCTCGGTGACGTGATCGACGGCGGCTGGATCAGCAAGGACGAAGCCTGCGCTGGCGTCGCTGCTGGCTCAGTTCCGGCCTGCGGCTAATCTCTTGCGCGAAAGCGCGAACTGAAACAAACTGGCCGCGCCATCCACAAGATGGCGCGGTTTTTCATGACTCAAGAGGCGCGTTCAATGCGCCCGCACGACAAAGGGAATTGGGGACGCACACATGACAGACGCCAGCAGCACATCCGTCAATCCGGCCATGGTCCAGGAAAGCGCGGTGGCACGTTTCATCCGCTCCACTGAACTCGACACGCGCGTGCTTGGCATGGTCGCCGCGATCATCGCCGTCTGGTGCATCTTCGATATCTGGGGCTACCTGCGTCTGCCGGCCGGCACCGACAGCCTGGGCGGCCTCTTCGGCGGAGCATTCCTCACGCCCCGCAACCTCTGGACCCTCACGGTTCAGACCTCTTCCATCGCCATCATGGCGACAGGCATGGTGCTCGTCATCGTCACCCGCCAGATCGATTTGTCCGTAGGCGCCATGCTCACGCTCGTCGCTAACGTCGCCGCCGTGTTGCAGGTCCAGCACTTGGCCCCGGCGCTTGGTGTCGGCCACTGGTCCATCTGGATCATCGCTGTCATTGTGGCCCTCGTTCTGGGCGCGGCCGTCGGCGCCTTCAACGGTTACCTCATCGCTTTTCTCGGCATTCCGTCTTTCATCGTCACGCTCGGCGGGCTCATCGCCTATGCGCGCGGCATCTCGTTCTACATTTCCGAAGGCGTAACCATTGCCCCGCTCGACAAGAGCTTCAAGGTCCTGGGCGGCGGCGTTCCCGCATCTTGGCTGGGGCCGTTCTGGAGTTGGAGTCTGGCGCTTGCCGCCTGTGCCCTCATCATTCTTGGCATCGTCATGGGGCGAAGGCAGCGCATGCGCTTCAAGTTTCCACTGCGTCCCGTCTGGGCCGAGGTCTTTCTCGCTGGCTTGGGCAGCGCCATCGTCCTGGGCGCCACTCTCATCGTCAATTCCTATGCCTGGCCGCCACGTCTCATCGAGCAATATGCAGTTGCCAACAAGATTCCCATTCCTCCAGGTATCGAGGACAAGGATGGAGCGGCGATCTGCATGGCCGCCGACAAGATCGTGCGCTGCGCGGAAGGTTATGTCCTCTACACGGGCTACGCCATTCCAGTGTTGTTGGCGCTCGTTGTCGGCCTGGTGATGTCCTTCATCTCCACGCGCACGCTGTTTGGCCGCTATGTCTATGCCATCGGCGGCAACCCGGAAGCAGCCGAACTTGCCGGTATCAACACCAAGATGATGACCGTGAAGGTTTTCACCCTCATGGGCATTCTGGTGGCAATCTCGGCTATCGTGTCATCATCGCGTCTTGATGCCGCGACCGTTTCGCTCGGTGACTTGAACGAACTCTATGTCATCGCCGCCGCGGTGATCGGCGGAACTTCGCTCGCGGGCGGCCTCGGCACCATCTATGGCGCCATGCTGGGCGCATTGATGATGCAATCCATAACCTCCGGCATGCTGCTGCTCAACCTGCCATCGCCATGGCAGGCCATTGTGGTGGGTGGCGTTCTGGTGACCGCCGTCTATCTCGACCAGATTTACCGCCGGCGTGCGAAGTAGGGGGAGGCTCACATGGCAAAGAAAGCAACCAAGAAAACTTCTCCCCGTAAGACGTCTGCCTCCGCGGAAATTCATGACATTCCATCCGCCGTAAAGGGTGCCGAGCCACACAAGAATGTGCGGGAGCGCGGAACGCCGCTGATCGAGATGCGCGATATCTCGATCGCCTTCGGCGGCATCAAGGCCGTTGATCACGCCACCGTCGATCTCTATCCGGGCGAAGTGGTTGGCCTTCTCGGCCACAATGGCGCGGGCAAGTCGACGCTCATCAAGGTTTTGTCCGGTGCCTACAAGCGTGATGCCGGACAGATCTTCATCAATGGCGATGAAGTTGCGATCACCAACCCGCGCGATGCCAAGGCGCTGGGTATCGAAACAATCTACCAGACGCTGGCTCTTGCCGACAATGTGGACGCTGCCGCCAATCTCTATCTTGGACGCGAACTCAAGACCAATTTCGGCACGCTGGATGATGTTGCCATGGAAGCGGAATGCCGCAAGGTGATGCACCGCCTTAACCCGAATTTCCGCCGTTTCAAGGAGCCGGTGATCAAGCTCTCGGGCGGCCAGCGACAGTCGGTCGCCATTGCCCGCGCCATCCATTTCAACGCCCGCATCTTGATAATGGACGAGCCGACAGCGGCTCTTGGCCCGGCGGAGACCGCGCAGGTGGGCGAGCTCATCAAGCAGCTGAAGGCCGAAGGCATCGGCATCTTCCTCATCAGCCATGATTTGCATGATGTGTTCGATCTTGCTGATCGGCTCTGTGTGATGAAGAACGGCAAGGTGGTTGGCACGGCCCATACCAAGGACGTGAGCCATGACGACGTGCTGGGCATGATCATCGCCGGCAAATGTCCTAAGGCCGCCATCCCAGGCCCCGGAGCGATGAGGGAAGCCGCCTAGAGCCTGATCACTATCTATTGAGGCGAGTATCGAACTTCTATCCCCCCGCGCAGCGCGGGGGGTGGCGCACATCTTGTGCGCCGTGTGGGGGCTACAACATGCGGTGACCCCCTCCGTCATTGCTGCGCAATGACACCTCCCCCGTAAAGGGGGAGGAGACTCGCTCAAAGCTGATCACGCTCTAGAGCAAATTCCGGCCAAGTTG
>JAIBJH010000124.1 GCA_020029455.1 Hyphomicrobiales bacterium | reverse complement strand
AATCTGTCGTCGGCGATCCGCGTGTGGATTCTGAATCGCCTGCGGTCTCAGGGCTGAAGTACGGGGAACTGAAGTACAGGCGCTTCCGGCAATGGCTCGCTCAGAAAGCGCCGGATGGCGATTTCGCGGATGCGCAGGGCCAGTTCCTGCCGGTTGATGGCATCACCCGTTGCGATTGCCTTGCGCAGTTCCAATTGCGCTTGCGCCAACAGCCTTTCGCGCTCCGCCTCATGGAAGTGCAGCTCGCGCTGGCGCTGGCGCAATTCGGCGCGCTGCAGCTGGTAGGCATCGAAGCGCTGCTGGTCCTCCTGGCGCTGCTGTTCCTCGCGGGCAAGGATCGCCTGTTCTTCCTGCTGCAGCTTCTCGAGCTTGGCCATTTCCTGCGACATCAGTTCATAGCCGAGCTTGCCTGCCAAGGCCGCCGATCCTTTGCGGAGGCGTAAGGCCCTAGGCTCACCCTGATAGGTGAAGGTGACAGGCGGCAGGTCGCTGCGCAATGCGGATTGCACGGCCGCCTTCAGCGTCAATTCCTGCGTGGAAAGATCAAGATGCGGCTCGATTGATAGCGCCTCTTCCTGGTTAACCATGGTGATGGCTGCGGTTTCGGCAATGCCATCGCGGATGGTGAGGGCGCCGGTCTGGGATGGCACGGGCGTTCCGGCGGGCGCTTCGAGACCAGCAAGGGCGCTTGTCAATTGCGCGGGCGTTGCCACGCTGGCAACGGCGCGGCCAAAGCCATTGACCGTAATGGCGCCAAGGCTTCCCCCTTCCAGCCAGAAAACACCTTTGCCCTGCATAGCCTGAAGCGCCGCTGCAGGACTGCGCCCCTTGGACGAGAGATCGCCTTCCGCAACAACGGTGCCGGAGGCAATGCCTTTGCTGCCTTCAAGTGTCATGGTGCTTGCGAGGTCAACCTCCATGCGGCCATGGCCTGAGAGTTCAAAGCTTGTCCCCTGAGGCTTCACCTTGAGGGCAATGTCGATGGCCTTGCCCGGGGCTTTGACGCTGAGTTCCCTTCCCTCTGGCGAGATGGCAAGTCCGATCACCGCTTCACGCACGGGGCGGCCCAGGCCCGTTTCAAAAACCTTGGGTTTCAGGAAGAGCTGGCCTTTCTTTACCAGCCAAGCGTCACTTGAGAAGCTGTCCTGCAGGTCAACATTGGGTCCACTCCATGGCATGAAGGCCCAACTCATCAGGCCGCCCAGCGCCACTGCCCCTGTCTCGATGTCGGCAAAAAATGTGCGCTGAGCATCGATAGCAAAACTGGCCTTGAAGGCCGGCGGAACTGCCTCTCCCTCCTGATCGAGGGAAAGCCCCTTGTCAGTGGCTTGCAGCTTCCCGCGCCAGCGCAGCGCGCTGTCGCCTCCGGGAGCGGCGGGAATTCCGGTTGCGGCAATCCACGGCAGAAGCGATGGCGTTTCGATCGCAATCGCACCGTCGGCGCCCCAGAACAGCGACTTCGGCTGAAGCTTGCCTTTGTACGAGAACTTCGAGCCAAGAACTCCAGCTGTGATTTCAGAGTCAAAGCCTGCCGTTTCATCGCCATCAAGCACCGCCTTGGCCTCAAAGGGTCCGGCCTCGCCGTCAGCCGGCAGACCCAAGGTTCTCAGGATCGGTGCAGCATCGCGCGCGGTGATCTCGAAGGTGCCAGCCGTCAGCGCGCCCTGCTTGCGTCCAAGATCGCGCAACGTGGCATCTGCGGCAAATGCCAATTGCCCGCTTGTGCCCTTGCTCTTGACGTTGAGGCGCGGCCTTGCCTGTTCGGCATCCATGGCGACAGTGAAGGATGCATCCGTTTGGCCGAGTAACCCGCGCCAGGCGAAAGCATCATCGCCAGCACCCAGCCCAGCAAGCTGGAGCATGCGGCTCACATCATCGGCCTTGAGGGAGAAATTGATCTCTCCAACGGGGCCATCGGTGCCGTTGATCACCAGCCCTTCGCCCTTGAAGGTAGCGCCGCCGGCGGTTGCAAATTCCAGAGTCTTCACTTCGAGCCCGCTCAGGCCCACCACATAGTCGGCCTTCACGCCTTGCGCGCTCGCGCCGTTCAAGGTGAGGCTGTCACTGTCGAGCCTGATGTGGTGTTCCACCACTTGGCCTAAGTCCAGCACCTGCGGCAAGAGCGCCATGAGCGTGAAGGGATTTGCGCTGAACTGCTTGGCCTCGCTCCCTTGCACATAGGAATCGAGGTTGAGGTTTCTTGTTTCGATTGCGGCAGAGACCAGCGGAACATCGCCAAAGCGCCAGGCGAGGCTTGCCGTGCCAGGAAGGCCATCCAGCTCATAGGCAGCTTTTTCCAATGACAGCAGCTCAGGCGTCCAGTTGATCCTGCTCTCAAGCTTGAGGCGGCCACGCGAACCCTTCCACTTGTCCGCGAAGGCTTGCCTTGCTCCCGGCAACAGCCAGCCCGTAAGCCCACGAAAATCCGTGGTGTCGAGCGCGAGCGCGCCACCGAGTTGGGCTCCACCCGCATTGGGAAAGATGACACCGTCAAATTTCGCGCGGCTGCGCCCCGGCAATTGGGCGGAGGCACTGTTGATGCGGATGGCGGCGCGCTCCGCCATCCCTTTGAGGCTCACATCGTTGAAGGCCTCGCCGCCCGCCGTGAGGACAGAAACATCAAGAGCAAATTGCGCTTCCACTGCTTCTGGCAATTCAGTGAATATGCTGTTGGCAACAGCCAAGAGGCCACCGCTGCGCCAGCGGGCGAGAGAGCCTGCGCCCAGCAGGGTATCGAGATTGATGCGGGGTGCTTCCAGAGCAATGTTGGCTTTGGCGCCCGAGGTAAGGTCAACCGTCGCATGACCCTCGATCAGCGTGCCGCTGTCCTTCTTGTCGGCGGGTGCAATCTTGATCTTGCTGAATTGCGCGGCCATGGGCGTCAGCAGGAAATCCGATTGCAGCGCCAGTGGCCTCAACTTGTCCTGGATCGAGCCCTTGCCGCTGCCGCCCTCCTGGCCAGAGAGATTGACCTGGCCTTTCAATTCCTCGCCGCGCCAGAGGCCATCCATGCTGAAGACCGGAAGCTCGGCATCTTCCGGCGTTGCGGTGAGGGCAAGGCGCAAGCCTTCACCAGACTTGTAGGCACCGGTCGAAAAGTTGAGATTAAGCAGCGTGTCACGCCAGTGGCCGGTGCCGATGAGCCGCCATGGCCCTTCCAGTTCCCGCGCCGACAGCGTGGCGTTGATGCCCGTGAGGCTCGAGCCCTGCTTTCGCTGCTTGTCCTCGAACCAGACGCCGCCATTGCGGATGGTGATGCGGTCAAGCTTGACACGAGAGAGCAACCCCTGAAGCCCCGCGGCAGGGCGCATGGTCCAATTCATTGTCCCACTGCCGGCGCGGACCAGATTGAGCTGCGGAGCGTCGAACTCAATCTCCTCGACCTGAAACGAGCCATTGACCAGGCCCGCCAGCGAAAAGCGCGCTATCATGGCATCGGCAGCCAGCAGCGGGGCATCGTTGAAGCCTTCTTCATTGGCGACGATGACATTGGTTGCTGTGAGGCGTGGCCATGGGAAAAGGCGCGCATCCACATCGCCGGCGATCACCACTTCGCGGCCCGTGAGTTGCTGGCCGTAATCTTCAAGCTGCGGCTTGTATGTGTCCCAATTCATCAGGAGCGGCGCAATGAGGGCAACAAAAACCGTCGTTGCTAACAGCACGCCGAAATAAAAAACTGGTGATCTCCAGATGCTCATGCAAACCGTTCCCGGTTGCACGTAGCGAGCAACGTCCCCTTCGAGGCCGCCCCGGACCGGGACCAGGGCGGCTCCTCAGGGTGAGGCACGCAATGAACAGTCCTCATGCTGAGGTGCTTTGCAAAACAAAGCCTCGAAGCATTCCTGGCATGAGTGAAGTGCTTCCCCTGCTCTTTCATGGTTAGCCCTACGGCGCTGCATTCTTGCCAGGATTTAAGATGTTCAAGGGATCAATCGCCTTTTTGATGGCGCGCATGGTTTCAAGTGCGGCAACTCCGTGTTCTTTTTCCAGATATCTGCGCTTTCCCGCTCCTATTCCATGTTCGCCAGTGCAAGTGCCGCCCATGGCGAGGGCGCGATCGATCAGGCGGTCATAGGCCAGCTTGATGCGCTTGACCTCTTCGGCATCATCGAGATCACAAAACATGGCGACATGGAAATTGCCGTCGCCCACATGGCCGATCATGGGGCCATAGATGCCGTGTTCTTCCAAATCACGGCGGGTTTCCTCAACGCATTCGGCGAGCCTGGAGATCGGCACACAAACATCGGTTGAGAGCGCGTCGGTTTTACCCTTCATCATGGTCTTGCTGGCCCAGAAGCTGTCATGGCGGGCCTGCCAGAGCTTGAGTCTGTCTTCTTCTTTCGTCACCCAGTTGAAGGCACCGCTACCATGGCCTGCCGCAATTTCCGAGAAGCGCTCGGCCTGCTCCCTGGTCCAGGCTTCGGTGCCGTGGAATTCTACAAAAAGTGTCGGCGCCACTGTGAGCGACAACTTCGAGTAGGCATTGAGGGCCTTGATGTTCTCCGCATCCACCAGTTCGATGCGCGCCACGGGAATTCCCGTCTGGATGGTTTCGATGGTGGTGCGGCAACAGGCTTCGGTGGTGGGGAAGGTACAGACACCCGCGGCAATTGATTCCGGAATGCCGTGGAGTTTCAACGCCACCTCGGTGATGATGCCGAGCGTTCCTTCCGAACCCACCATGAGGCGGGTGAGGTCATAACCGGCGGAGGATTTGCGCGCACGCGTACCGGTGCGGATCACCTCGCCATTGGCAAGAACGACCGTCAGCCCCAGCACATTCTCCTTCATGGTGCCATAGCGCACCGCATTGGTGCCGGAAGCGCGCGTTGCTGCCATGCCGCCAAGCGAGGCATCGGCGCCGGGATCAATAGGGAAGAAGAGGCCCTGATCGCGGAGATAAGTATTGAGTTGTTTGCGCGTCACGCCCGCCTGGACGCGGCAATCCAAATCCTCGGCATTCACCTCCAGCACGGCATTCATATTGCTGAGGTCAACGCAAATGCCGCCATGGGGCGCTGTGAAATGTCCTTCGAGCGATGTGCCAGTGCCATAGGCGATCACCGGTGTCTGGGTTTTGGCGCAAACCTGCACAATCTTTTGCACCTCCTCCGTTGATTTCACGAAGGCCACGGCATCGGGCGGAAAGCCTTCGTTCCAGGTCTGGTCCTTGCCGTGGCTCTCGCGCACGGGCGTGGCGGTTGAAAGCCTCTCGCCCAGAAAGCTGCGGATGGCCGCAATGGCCTCAGTTGTACTGTTCTTGGGGTAGGCGCTATCCATGGCTGGAAACTAACACACCATCAGGAATTTGCGATGCCCTTACCCACACCTTTCGTTTCAAGCCGCATGGCGATCGAACCCCAATGGATCGATTTCAACGGGCATTTCAACATGGCCTACTATGGCGTGCTGTTTGACCGGGCCGCGGATCAGTGTTTTGCCCTCTTCGGCATGCATCCCGAATATGTAAAGGCCACAAGCAATTCCTGGTTCACACTGGAAACTCACACCACTTATTTAAGTGAACTCACGGCCACGGATCCGGTGGTGGTCGAACTGCAAATCCTCGATGCCGACCACAAGCGCGTCCATTACGTCCAGACCATGAAACAGGCCAATGAAGGCTGGGCGGCTTGCATTCTTGAAGTCATGGTGAGCCATGTGAGTCTTGAAACGCACAAGACCTCAAACTTTCCCGATGAGGTGATGGCGAAGATCGACGCCATGCGCGGGGCGCACAAGGCCCTGCCCGTTCCAACCCAGGTGGGGCACCGGATCGGGATACCCAGGAAAGCCATCTGACGCGCTCCTTGCGAACGCTGCTGACAACTTGCTGCCTGCAATCAAGTATTGTGTCTGTGGAGATTTCAGCAATGCCGAAGCTCGATTTCAGTAGATATCCAAGGCCCGTCAGGGACAAGCTGCTTGCCATGCGGGGCATGATCTTTGATGTGGCGAAGAAAACGCCTGGCGTCGGGAACCTCGAAGAAGGCGTGCGCTGGGGACAGCCTAGCTATCTCACTTCGGAAACGGGCAGCGGCAGCACGATCAGGATCGACCAGATCGGGGGCGAGGGCAAAAAATATGCAATGTACTTCATCTGCACGTCCGGATTGGTTGAGGAGTTCAAAGAGCTTTACCGCGACGAGATGAAATTCGAGGGCAACAGGAGCATTGTGTTTGATGTAGCCGATAAGCTGCCAGAAGCTGCCCTGCGCCATTGCATCTCGCTGGCACTGACATATCACAAGCGAAAACGAAAAAGAGCTTCCAAAAATTGATCAAGCCGCTCCACGGCTTATAGAGATTTTGGAGATGGTTCTTCACATTTTTTCTGTTCTAACCGCCCCATAATCGTCACATACACGCAAAGTTCACGTCGCATTCCACCGTCAGAAGGAGAATCAATAACAAACGAAACGGAGGCAGACATGACCAACACCGGCTATTCTCATTTCGCCGAGGCCCTGGTTTTCGCCCACGGGCCGAAGGCGCTTATGGAAGCCACGCGCCACGCCGAACTGGCGCTTCGTTCCGGCGACCAGGAAATGGCGGCCCACTGGCTCTCGGCCATTGAGCAGATCAAGGCCACCAAGACCCTGCATTTCGCCCGCGCGGCGTAAACACACAATTCCTCCCCCATTTTGGGGAGGAATACGCGCTTCCAGCAAACAGTTGCTATATAGGCGGGAGAGGACGAATCTTCCGCCATGGCGCCATTTCCCAAAGACTTCGCTTCAATGAGCGAGGCCCCTGCTGCTCCCCTGCCCGAACCCGGCGGGCTGGCGTCGCGCGCCCTGGCGCAGGGCGATGCACCCTACCTCAAGGGCCTCAATGCCGAACAGCGCGAGGCGGTGCTGACGACCGATGGCCCGCTGCTGGTGCTGGCGGGTGCGGGCACGGGCAAGACGCGGGTTCTCACTACCAGGCTTGCCCATGTGCTCGCCACCCATAAGGCCTTCCCCAACCAGATTCTTGCCGTCACCTTCACCAACAAGGCGGCCCGCGAGATGAAGGAAAGGATCGGCATGCTGATCGGCGGCGTGGTCGAGGGCATGACATGGCTTGGCACCTTCCATTCCATTGGCGTCAAGATCCTGCGCAACCATGCGGAGCTTGCGGGCCTCAAGAGCGGCTTCTCCATTCTCGATGATGATGACCAGGTGCGCCTTCTCAAGCAATTGCTCGAAGCCGAGAACATTGACGAGAAGCGCTGGCCGGCGCGGCAGCTTCAAGGGCTAATCGATGGCTGGAAGAACCGTGGCCTCACACCCGACAAGGTACCGCAAGCAGAAGGCTATGCCTTCGCCAATGGCCGGGGTGCGGAACTTTACCGCGATTATCAGCAGCGGCTGAAGATCATCAATGCCGCCGATTTCGGCGACCTGCTTCTGGAAGTGCTGCGCGTCTTCCAAGAAAACCCGGATGTGCTGAAGACTTACCAACAGCGCTTTCGTTACATGCTGGTCGACGAGTACCAGGACACCAACGTCGCGCAATATCTGTGGCTGCGCCTCCTCGCCCAAGGTCACAAGAACATCTGCTGCGTTGGCGATGACGACCAGTCGATCTATGGT
>JAIBJH010000123.1 GCA_020029455.1 Hyphomicrobiales bacterium | reverse complement strand
GGCGCGAGAGCATGGAGAGCTGTTCGGCAATGTCCTCAAGCCGCGAGGCGGTACGCTCCAGTGCGCTGGTGGAGCCGCGCGCCTTGACGGCGGATGGCCGCATTTCGCCAGACTCGCCTCCAGCCTCTTCGGCCTGTTCAAGAATGGTGCTGTTGAGCCACTCACCGAGCGTCATGCCGGAGCGGCGTGCGGCCTGTTTCGCAGCCTCTCGCACGTCCGGCTCAATGCCTTTGACGCTCCATGGTATGCCTGGCTTCATGCCCCAACACTCTCCTCGCACCGCACGGGCCATGGCTCGCCTTGGCTCAAGGCAAATCACGCGGCGGCTGATAATCCATTCGTGAAAGTTAACGTTCTTGGTAAAGATTCAGTTAAACGCTTGATCTTTCCTGCACTTCCAGAAATTGAAACGGACAATTCGCCCATGAAATCACCTGCTTTCGCCTTTGCCGGATCGCCCCTCAACCGGAGGGCCGAATGGCGCAGTTCAGGGGATGCATTCGCGGAAATTGCCAAAGTGCGGCCGAAGCGCTTCCTGAAGTGCCTTGGAGACCAGGTGGCATTTGCGGGCGAGAGCCCTACTCACGACATGCCGGAAGAGGCACGCGAACAGATTTTCCTTGGTGAGGATCGTGAGGGTCTCTTGTGGTTTGCGAGCGCTGCCCGGGAGAGCGATCACCTGTTGCCCCTGCGCGGCGTGATGATGGAAGGCAAAGTGCCGGCGGAGATGCTGGCTGTGCTGGCGCAGGCGCGCAGTCTTCTGCATTGGCATGAGACACACGGCTTCTGCGCTGCTTGCGGGGCCAAGAGCGAGATGGTTGATCTCGGCTATCGCCGCCATTGCCCGGCCTGCGGGCGCGATCATTTTCCGCGCACCGACCCTGTGGTGATCATGGTGGTGCGGCATGGCGAGAAGTTCCTGCTGGGGCGGCAAGCAAGCTGGCAGCCCGGCATGTATTCGGCGCTTGCCGGTTTTATGGAACCGGGCGAGACCATAGAAGAGGCGGTGGCGCGTGAGGTGCGTGAGGAAGCGGGGATTGAGGTAACGTCGGCGGCTTACGTGGCAAGCCAACCCTGGCCGTTCCCCTCAAGCCTGATGATCGGAATGATTGCGGAAGCAGCGGATGAGAAGATCACGCTTGATGGCTCGGAGCTGGAAGATGCGCGTTGGTTCGGGAGGGACGAGTTGAAACTGATGCTGGCACGCAAGCATCCGGATGGTTTCCATGCCTCGCACCCCTATGCCATCGCCCATCACATCGTGAAGGCCGCCCTGAAGAAATGACGAGCGCATCGCACTCTCCACTGTACTTTGATATCTCCATCGGCGGGTCAAGCCCGTCGATGAAGGTTGTGGTATCTACCGTCCTAGCGCACGCGTGATAGAGGCAGGCGGTGGATGGCGCTGCGGCCCAGCATGAAGACCTGCGCTTCCGGTTCATCGAAGAGGCCGTCATAGGCGCGGGAAGAAACACTGAGTGCGCCCGTATAGGCACCGAAGGCCGGCATGATGAGGCGGCGCTGGTCTGTTACAAAACACTTGGCATGGGTGCGGCGGCCGCGGCTAACGACAGAGGCACCGGGATGAAGATGTCCTGAAATTTCCACGCAGCCATGGGGAACGGGCGAGGGAATGTGGCGGAGCACGATGGGGCCCAGTGTGAGTTCTGTGACGGCCTCGCCTCCCAGACCTTCCGGCGGATCGGGATCATGGTTGCCGCAGATCCAGATTGTCTCGACAGTGCTAGTGACGGCCCGCAACTCGATGCAGGATTCTTCATCGAGGCCTGCATGGGCATCAGGCGCATGAAAGCTATCCCCCAGCAGCACAAGGCGCTTTGCTGCCGTTTCAGCGAGAAGGTTCTTCAGTTCGGAGAGAGTCGTCCGCGTGTCGAATGGCGGCACGTGAAGGCCGCGCCGGGCGAGGCTCACGCCCTGCTCCAGATGGAGGTCTGAAACGACGAGGGTCTGCTCTTCCGGCCAGTAGAGGCCGCCGGACAAGTGCGGCACGAAGCTTGCGCCCGCAAGGCGGATGGTGATTTCCCTAGACAAGCCTGGTCGCCTCGCGTTCGAGGGTTTCAGCTGCTTCGGCGAGAAGGGCATCATCGGCATCGCCGCTAATTGATTCGCGGCCAATATCCAACAGGACGGGAACGGCGAGCGGCGAAACCCGGTCGAGCGGCTGATGGAGGATGTGGTTCTTGATGCGCTTCAGCATGGCGCCAAGCCTGTGAATGTCGATCAATCCTTCGGCGGCATCATCCCAGGCCGCTTCAAGCAGGATGTGATCGGGCTGGTGGGTGCGTAATGCATCATAGATTAGATCGGTATTGACGGTCTGCTGGCGCACGGTCTTTTCCTTTCCGGGCGCTCGGCGCTCAATCAGCCCTGCAATCACTGCCACATTGCGGAAGGTGCGCTTCATGAGATTTGACTCAGCAAGCCAGGCTTCGAGGTCATCGCCCAGCATGTCTTCATCGAAGAGCTTGGCCAGCGATATGCACCCCGATTGAATCAATAGCGAGATGTCGGAGAGCATCCAAACAACGAGGGCATATTCGGATGCAACGAAGCCCATGGGTTTTGCACCCCAGCGCTCGAGCCTACGGGTCAGCAGCATGCCGAGCGTCTGCTGTGCCAAGCGGCCTTCAAAGGGATAGCAGACGAGATAGTACTTGTCGGCGCGGGGAAAGGTTTCAACCAGCATCTGGTCGGCGCGCGGCAGCACAGAAGCCCAGCGTTGTGTTGAAAGCCATTCGCCGACTTGCGCCGGAAGCCTCTTCCATTTTTCGGGCGAGGCGAGAATGCCGCGCACGCGCTCTGCGAGATAAGTGGAGAGTGGAAACTTTCCGCCGGCATAGGAGGGGATCATCGGGTCGCGCGCCGTGGTGCGGGTGGCCAGTGCGCCAAATTCATCGAGACCCTCGAAGCGTAGAACTTGGCCCGCAAAGAGAAAGGTATCGCCCACCGCCAGTTGCGACAGGAAATACTCCTCAAGTTCCCCCAGCACAAAGCCGCCCATCACCATGCGGCGGCCCAAGACTTTCCGCACCCTGGCGAGGCGGAGCTTCAGCATGGGATCCTCGACAATGGTGCCAATGTTCATGCGGTAGTTCTGGGCAAGGCGCGGATGGGACATGCGCCACGTGCCGTCCTCTTGCTGCTTCAGCTTGGCATAACGCGCATAGGATTTGAGGGCGTAGCCACCTGTGGCCACGAAATCCAAGACACGGTCAAACTTCTCGCGGGAGATATTGCGGAAGGTGAAGGCGGAGGTCACTTCCGCAAAGAGTTCATCGGCGTGGAATGGGCCGGCGCAGGCACGGCCCATGACATGCTGAGCCAGGCAATCGAACTTCATTACGCTCGGATATTGTGTGTCCTGGGCGTTCTCGCTTGCTGCTTCGACAGCGGCTTCGCATTCAAGCACTTCAAAACGATTGGACGGCACGAGAAGGGCGTTGCTCGCTTCATCAAGGCGATGGTTGGCTCTCCCGATGCGCTGCAACAGGCGGCTTGAGCCTTTCGGTGCACCCACATGGATGACGAGATCGACGTCACCCCAGTCTATGCCAAGATCGAGGGTGGAAGTGCAGACCACCGCGCGCAGCTTGTTCTCAGCCATCGCCGCTTCCACCTTGCGGCGCTGGCCCACATCGAGAGAACCATGATGCAAGGCAATCGGCAGGCTTTCTTCATTCGCTGTCCACAAGTCCTGAAACAGCATTTCCGCCTGGCTTCTGGTGTTGACGAAAACCAGCGCCATGCGGGCGCGTTTGATCTCTTCGTAGATGTCAGCAGTCGCGTAACGCGACGAATGGCCAGACCAAGGCACGCGTTCGGCGCTTTCGAGAATGCGGATCTGCGCTGGTGCGCCGGGGCGGCCCAGCACCAGGGACACAGGCTTTGTGTGGGCGGGCGCCAGCCAGTGACAGAGCGCATCGGGATCGGCGACAGTGGCGGAGAGGCCGAAGGTTTTGACCTGCGGTGCGAGTGTGCGAATGCGTGACAGTGCCAGCGAGAGAAGGACACCGCGCTTTGACGTCACGATGGAATGAAGCTCGTCGATGATGACCGTTTTCAGTTCCCGCAAGAGATGGGCCGCATGTGGATCGGCAACGATCAAAGACATTTGCTCTGGTGTGGTGATGAGAATGTCGGGCGGGCTCACCCGGATGCGTTGGCGGCGAGAAGCTGGCGTGTCACCCGTGCGAGTCTCGATAGTAATGGGCAGCCCCATTTCAAGAACGGGCTGTTCGAGATTGCGGGCGATATCAACGGCGAGCGCCTTCAGGGGCGAGACATAGAGCGTGTGGATGCCATTGTGCGGATGGAGTTCCGCCAGTTCCTGCAAGGTCGATAGAAAGCCCGCGAGCGTCTTGCCACCACCTGTCGGCGCGATAAGAAGCGCGCTTCCGTCAGCAAGGCCATGCGCCAGCATGGCAAGCTGGTGGTCGCGAGGTTGCCAGCCGCGCCTTCTGAACCATTCAGCAATTTTCGGATGCAATTCAGCCATGCCGTGCTGAGCTTGACCGTTCGTCGGTGATCGCGCAACGGGAGGCAATGGCGCATGATTTCACCAAGCCACTGACCCACCGAACCGTGCTCACGGTGGCGGTTCCCATCATGCTAGCCAATGTGTCTGAGCCCCTGATCGGCGTGGTCAATACGGCGGTGATCGGCAGGTTAAATGATCCTGCCATGATCGGCGGCGTGGCCATTGGCGGCGTGATCTTCGGCTTTCTGTTCTGGGGGTTCGGATTCCTGCGGCTTTCCACCAGTGGCATGGCAGCGCAAGCCACAGGCGCTGGCGATCATCCCGAACTTGCCGCGGTATTCTGGCGGAGCCTGATGCTGGCGATCCTGATTGGCCTGGCCATCCTTCTCCTGTCACCGTTGATTGGCCCTCTCGCGGTTTCACTGATGGGCGGGTCCGATGCCGTGCAGGCAGCCAACCTAGAATATTTCAGCTGGCGTGTTCTTTCAGCACCGGCAGCACTCGCCAACTTCGCCATCCTCGGCTGGTTCGTAGGCCAGAGCCGGACGAAAACAGCGCTGGTCGTACAACTGTCCTTGAATCTGATCAACATGGCACTGTCGATGTTCTTCGTATTGAACCTTGGGTGGGCCGTGCCTGGTGTTGGCCTTGCAGCGGTTTGTGCAGAATATGCAGGCCTCATTCTGGGTTTACTGATTGTGGCCAACCGCATGCGAGGCCTCGGCCTCTGGTTTGATGCGGCACATGTGTTTTCGGTGGCGAAGATCAGGCACATCATTTCAGCCAATGCCGACATCATGTTGCGCACGGTGTTGTTGCTCTTCGCTTTTGCCTGGATGGCATCGCGCAGTGCGCGGCTCGGTGACGTGCCAGTCGCGGCCAACGCCATTTTGCTGCACTTCTTTGACGTTGCCGCCTTCTTAACCGATGGCTTTGCCTATACAGCAGAAGCCTTTGTCGGGCAGTCCATCGGTGCCAGGAACCTTGCGCGCTATCGCCAGGCGATCCGCCTCTCGACGATCTGGGGCATGGGGTTTGGTGTTCTCGCCGGGTTGATCATCTGGTTTGCGGGAGAACCGTTGGTGCGGCTTATGACCACAAGTGAGCCAGTCATTGCATTTGCGCTACAATACCTGGGATGGGCCGCACTGACGCCCGCATTGGGTGCTGCGTGCTTTCTCTATGACGGCATCTTCACGGGGGCACTGGCCACGCGCGAGATGCGCAACATGATGTTGTTTTCAACACTTGCCTATCTTGGCGCGTGGTGGCTGATGGAGCCACGCTTCGGCAATCACGGATTGTGGGCGGCGCTGTGCGTGTTCTTCGTGGCACGCGGATTGAGCTTTGCCTCGCGGCTTCCGGCGATTGAGCGGCGCGTGTTCGACAGGTACGAAAAAGCCGCCGTCAAAATCTGACAGCGGCTCATTTTTTGATTCATGCTTCGAGGCCCTGCTTCGCAAAGCACTCAGCATGAGGGACTGATCAACAACAATCAGGCAATCAGCTTGCCGAAATAGGCAGCCGTGTCACCCATGCGGTTGGAGAAGCCCCATTCATTGTCGTACCAGGAGAGCACACGCACCAGCTTGCCTTCGATGACCTTGGTCTGGTCCATGTGGAAAGTGGACGAGTTCGGGTTGTGGTTGAAGTCGATCGAGACATTGGGATCGTTGGTGTAGCCGAGGACGCCCTTGAGCGGGCCATCGGCCGCCGCCTTGATCGCAGCGTTCACCTCTTGAGTGGAGGTATCGCGCTTTGCCACGAACTTGAAATCCACCACCGAGACGTTTGGAACCGGCACGCGGATTGAGGTGCCGTCGAGCTTGCCCTTCAGTTCCGGAATGACAAGGCCGATGGCCTTTGCCGCACCCGTCGAGGTCGGGATCATGGACATGGCCGCCGCGCGGGCGCGGTAAAGATCCTTGTGCATGGTATCAAGCGTCGGCTGGTCGCCGGTGTAGGCATGGATCGTCGTCATGAAGCCGTGGTCGATGCCGATGGCGTCATGCAGCACCTTGGCGACGGGGGCGAGGCAGTTGGTGGTGCAGGAAGCATTGGAGATCACCATGTGGTCCTTCTTCAGGCCAGCATGGTTGACGCCATAGACAACGGTGTAGTCGGCGCCATCGGCGGGAGCCGAAACGATGACACGCTTGGCGCCAGCTGTGAGATGGGCCGAGGCCTTTTCCTTCGCCGTGAAGATGCCGGTGCATTCAAGCGCAATGTCAACGCCCAGGTCCTTCCAGGGAAGCGCGCTTGGATCCTTGATGGCCGTCACCTTGAAGGTGTCGGAGCCAATCGAGATCGCATCGCCCTTGGTGGTCACTTCATGAGGGAAGCGGCCATGGACCGAGTCATAGCGCAAAAGATGGGCGTTGGTTTCAACCGGGCCTAGATCATTGACGGCCACCACATCGATGTCCGTGCGACCTGATTCATAGATGGCGCGGACGATGTTGCGGCCGATGCGGCCAAATCCGTTGATTGCGACGCGTGTTTTCGCCATGACCTCTCACTCCTTTGGTGTCTGGATGTTCTGGAAAGTGATGGGCCTTATAGAGATTCTGCAGCCGAGGGAAAGCGAAATATGAGGTGCGTACCTCAAATGCCGTTCGCCCCTGAGGCTGCGGCGTTTTGAGTTGCGCAATCGCCGCATTTCCCCGCTATGGGGCGGTGATGATCGACCATGAGTTGCGCCAGCTCCTGAATGACGAGATCCATGGAAGGCCCGGTTTGCCCGTGGCGGCGCCGGCGCGGATCACCCATCTTGCCTATACGCTCGATGCAGGCGATGCCGATCCCCTGCCTCATATCAAGGTGCTGTGCGATGCCATGGGCATCAAGCCGCCGCCGGCGGGCGTTTCGCATCATGGCGTCGAACTCAAGACCGGCATCTTCAAGTATGAACGCCACGGCGAGTTCTACCGCCTCAGCATCACCACATCGGGAAAGAATCTCACGGGCGAGGCGCTGGCGCAGCTTCCGGTGGGATGGATCGACGGCTTGCCGGGAAAGCGGCTGGTTGCCATCCACACCCATATCTTCGCCAAGACCGCCAAGGCACCGAGCGAAGCCCAGGTGTTGTTGTTCTTCGCCCATG
>JAIBJH010000122.1 GCA_020029455.1 Hyphomicrobiales bacterium | reverse complement strand
CCCATCAAATATGGAATCCTGCCTCAGCATCTTGAAAAAGAAGAACTCCTCGGCGGTAACGGCATGGTGGAGATGGCAACCTTCATCGCCATCCTCCTCGGCACCATTTTCGGTACGCTCGCCATCAACCAGGCGGGCGGTCATTTTGCTGTCACTGCCGTGATGGTGGGGATCGGCGTCTTCTCCTTCTGGACTTCGACCCTTATCCCCGACGCGCCATCGGCCCAGCCCGATCTCAAGCTCAACTGGAATTTCCTCGGCGAGACCTGGAATGTCATTGCCATGACGCGCCAGCGCCCGGATGTGTTTCAGGCGATCCTCGGCATTTCCTGGTTCTGGTTCCTGGGTGTCACCTTCGTGACGCAAATTCCGCTCTTCACCTTCGACAGCCTGAGAGGCAATGAATTCATTGCCACGCTGATCTTTGCCCTCTTCTCGATAGGCATCGCGACCGGCTCCGTCCTCTGCAACCGCCTGCTGCGGGGCCAGATCACTGCGAAATATGTGCCGCTGGCCGCCCTGCTCATGAGCCTCTTCATGATCGATCTCTATTTTTCAGCGGGCCGCGCCACGGCACTGACGCCGGAAGGGCAGACAGCCACTGTGCTCTCTCTCATCGGATCGTTGCGCGGCCTTCATGTGCTGTTTGACCTTGCGGCCATCGCCGCGCTTTCCGGCATCTATGTTGTGCCGCTCTTTGCCATCATGCAGGCGAGGACTCCCTATTATCTCCGCGCCCGCACCGTCGGAGCCAACAACATCATCAACGCCATCTTCATGATCGTGGCGACGGTTTCCTCCGGCCTTCTGCTCTCGGCAGGCCTCTCGGCACGTGGACTTTTCCTCGCCCTTGGCCTCGCCAATCTTCTGGCGGCAGCATACATCATCCGTCTCCTGCCCCATGATTTGCTCGCTGCTGCGGCGCGCTTCTTCTTCCGGCTTTTCTACCGTGTCGAAGTCAGAGGAATGGAAAATCTTGAAGCCGCGGGCCGCCGCGCGCTGATTGTTGCCAATCACACATCGCTGCTTGATGGCCCGCTGCTCTCAGCCTTCCTGCCCGAACAGGCGAGCTTTGCCATCAACACGGAAATGGCAAAGAAGTGGTGGGTAAAGCCGGCCTTCGCGCTTTTTGAGCTTTGCCCCATGGACTCCGGCAATCCTATGACCTTGCGCACCCTTGTGGATGCCCTGAAGCGCGGCCGCCGCGTGGTGATCTTTCCGGAAGGCCGCATCACCGTAACCGGAAGCCTCATGAAGATCTACGAAGGACCCGGTGCGGTGGCTGCCATGGCCCGCGCCAAGATTCTCCCCGTGCGCATCGAGGGCGCGCAGTTTTCACCCTTCACAAGGCTGCGCGGCGTCTATCCCAGAAGGCTCTTTCCCAGGATCACACTCACCTTCCTTTCACCCGTGTCTTCTGAATCTCCTGAAAACCTGAAGGGCGCGGCGCTCCGCGAATACCAGGCAGAAAAACTTTACACCGTGATGACCGACATGGTCTTCCGTTCCTCCAACATGGACCAGACCATGTGGCAGGCCCTGCTCGACACAAGGGCGGCCTATGGCGGCAACCGCATCATCCTTGAGGACATCCAGCGCACGCCCATGAGCATCAGCCGCCTCGTGCTTGGAAGCTTCATTCTGGGCCGCAAGCTTGCAGAGCTGACTCCGGGCCAGAAGAATGTTGGTGTGTTGATGCCCAATGCCAATGCGGCGGTCGCCGCGATCTACGGCCTTCACGCCTATGGCCGCGTGCCGGCCATGCTCAATTTTTCCACGGGTGCCGTGAACATGGCGGCCGCCTGTACCGCTGCTGAAGTGCGCACCATCGTCACCTCGCGCAAATTCATTGAAGCAGGAGAAATGCAAAGCGACATCGACCTGCTCTTGAAGTCCTGCAAGATCATCTATCTCGAAGATGTGCGAGAGACCGTCAGCGCAATCGACAAACTACGGGGACTCATCCAACGCCTCACGGTGCGTGGAAGCCTCAAGGCCTCTGGTGCAACCACAGATCCCAACACGCCCGCCGTCATTCTCTTCACCTCTGGCTCGGAAGGTGTGCCAAAGGGCGTTGTGCTCTCGCACCGCAATCTCGCCGCCAACCGCCATCAGATTCTGGCGCGCATCGCCTTGATGCCCAATGACACCTTCTTCTGTGCACTTCCCGTCTTCCATGCCTTCGGCTTCCTCGGTGGCGTCGTGCTGCCGACAACCACGGGCATGCGCGCTTTCCTCTATCCCTCGCCGCTGCATTACAAGATTGTCCCTGAGCTTGTGTACGACACCAACGCGACGATCCTCTTCTCCACCGATACGTTCCTCAACGGCTATGCCCGCAACGCTCACCCTTACGATTTCTACAACGTGCGCCTGCTGGTGGGCGGCGCCGAGCGCGTGAAGCCGGAGACTCGGCAAATCTACATGGAGCGCTTTGGCCTCCGGATCATCGAGGGCTATGGCGCCACCGAATGCGCGCCTGTGATCGCCGCCAACACTTTCATGCATTCAAAATCCGGTTCCGTGGGCCGCATATTCGACGGCATGCAATACAAGATCGAGAAGGTGGAAGGCATCGAGGAAGGTGGCCGCCTGTGGATCAAAGGGCCTAATGTGATGCTGGGCTATTTGCGTGCCGACAATCCGGGTGTGCTCGAGGCCCCGCCCGATGGCTGGTATGACACGGGCGACATCGTCACCATCGATGAGCAGGGCTTTGTGACGATCCAGGGCCGCGCCAAGCGCTTTTCAAAGATTGCCGGCGAAATGGTCTCTCTCACCGCGCTCGAAGCGAAGCTGCAGGAGCTCTACAAAGATCACAATCATGCCATGGTGGCGGCTCCGGATGCCAAAAAGGGCGAGCAGCTTGTGCTCTTCACGACGCTTCCCAAGCCCGACAAGAAAGAGATTGCAGCCAGCTTGAAGAGACTCGGCTGTTCAGAGCTCATGATTCCAAAAACCGTGATTTCACTCGACCCTCTGCCCGTGCTCGGCTCCGGCAAAACCGACTATGTCACGCTCACAAGGCAGGCCCGCGAAAAGGTGGAGGCATGAGGCGCATGCCATCTATCCGCCGCCCATGAAATTCTGCTAGCCACCGCTCCCATGAAATACGCATCCATCACAGAAAGGCTCTCGCGCCTCGGCTCCGAGAAGTGGGCCGTCCATATCGAAGGAAAACACAGGAAGGCGAAGGGCGAGAAACTGATTTTTCTTTCGATTGGCGAACCTGACGTTCCTCCGCCTGCGGCCGTGCTCAATGCCGCCAAAGCCGGCATCCGTCATGGCAATCTCGGTTATTCCGCCGGCGAAGGCGCCCACAAGCTGCGCGAGACCCTATCGCGCTACTACACAAAGCAGACAGGCCGCGCCATCAAGCCATCGCAATTCCTCTTCCTTCCCGGCACCCAGGCCGCTCTCTATGTGGCCTTCATGGCCATCATAGAGCCGGGCGATGAAGTGCTGCTGCTCGATCCCTACTATGCAACCTATGAAGCCGTGGTGACGGCGCCCGGCGGCGTGCCGGTTCCAGTGCGCCTCGATCCCGACAACGACTTCCACATCAATTTCGATCTGCTGGAAAAAACGGTGACGCCAAGAACAAAGGCGATGCTGCTCAATTCACCGAGCAACCCGACAGGCGCTGTCTTTACTGAGGAAGAAATCTCGCGCCTTGGTGCCTTTGCAAAGAAGCACAATCTCTGGATTGTCTCCGATGAAGTCTATGCCACGCTGGTTCATGAGGACCATCGCTTCATCTCGCCTTTCTTCGACAAGACGTTGGAGGAGCGCACCGTCGTCGTCTCCTCCATTTCAAAGTCGCACGCTCTGCCCGGCTTCCGCTGCGGCTGGATTGCCGCCTCCGAAGAATTCTGCCGCAGGACATTGCCCGTTTCGGAAACCATGCTCTTCGGTGGCCACCCCTTTCTTGAAGAAGCATTGACAGCCGCATTGGATGGGGACTTTCCGGAAAATGCCGCTGCCAAGCATGCCTATCTTTCCCGCGCCGAGGCATTGGTTGCTGGCCTCAAGGGCGCCAACCATCTTCGCGCCCATCTGCCCGAGGGCGGTATGTTCGTGATGCTGGACGTACGGCCCACGGGCCTCAGCGGTGACCAGTTCGCCCGCAAACTTCTGGCCGAAGAAGCCGTTGTCACCATGCCAGGCGAAAGCTTTGGTGACGGCGGCGCGGGCCACGTGCGCATCGCCTTGACCGTGGACGAAGCCACCATGGCCGAAGCAGCACGACGCATCCGCAAGGTGGCTGAGGGGCTATGATAGGTCATATCCTATTGAATTAACCTATTGCACTTGGAACCGACCCTGTGATAGGTGAAATCCTATCATGGATACCATCGCCCAGTCGTTCCTCAAGGAAATCGACGCCTATCTGGCCCGTTCCGGCCTCGATCCCTCCAGTTTCGGCAAGGATACGCTCGGCGATCCTAATTTCGTCTTCGACCTGAGGAAAGGCCGCTCACCCTCCACCCGCACCATGGACAAGGTCCGCGCCGCCATGAGCGACGCCGTTTCGTCGCAAGCGCCGCGACCCAACGCCACCCCCTCTGACAAGCCCATGACCCATCTCGACCGTCTTGAGGCTGAGGCGATCCACATCATCCGCGAAGTCGCCGCCGAATGCGAAAAACCGGTGATGCTCTATTCCATCGGCAAGGACTCTGCCGTGATGCTGCATCTGGCGCTCAAGGCCTTCTATCCGGCAAAGCCGCCTTTCCCGCTCATGCATGTCGATACGCGCTGGAAGTTCCAGGAGATGTATGCCCTTCGCGATTCAACCGTGAAGAAGCATGGCTGGAACTTGATCGTCCACGTCAATCCCGAAGGCATCGAAAAGGACATCAATCCCTTTGACCATGGTTCGCAACTTCACACCCACATCATGAAGACCGAAGGCCTGAAGCAGGCCCTCGACAAGTATGGCTTCGATGCCGCCTTTGGCGGTGCGCGCCGCGACGAGGAGAAGTCACGCGCCAAGGAACGCATCTTTTCTTTCCGTGACAACAAGCACCGCTGGGACCCCAAGAACCAGCGCCCGGAATTGTGGAACCTTTATAACGCCCGCAAGAACAAGGGCGAGTCGATCCGCGTCTTCCCGCTGTCCAACTGGACCGAGCTCGATATCTGGCAATATATCCACAAGGAAAAGATCGAGATCGTGCCGCTCTACTTCGCAGCAGAACGCCCCATCGTCTGGCGCGATGGCCAGATGATCATGGTCGATGACAATCGCATGCGCTTTCTCCCAGGCGAGACGCCCGAGATGCGCAAGATCAGGTTCAGGACGCTGGGTTGCTATCCCTTGACCGGCGCCATTGATTCAGGCGCCGAGACACTTCTCGACATTGTCGAGGAAATGTTGGTTGCCACTTCCTCCGAGCGCCAGGGCCGCGTCATCGACAAAGATCAAGCCGCCTCCATGGAAAAGAAGAAACAGGAGGGGTATTTCTGATGAACATTGCAGCAAATGCCGCCCGCTTCATCGAATTTGAAGGTGGTGACGTCGAGGCCTATCTCGCCGCCCAGGAGAACAAGGATCTCCTGCGCTTCATCACCTGCGGCTCCGTCGATGACGGCAAGTCCACGCTCATTGGCCGTCTTCTCTATGAATCGAAAATGCTCTTCGAGGATCAGCTTTCGGCCCTTGAAGCCGATTCAAAGAAGCTCGGCACGCAAGGAGGCAATCTGGATTTCGCTTTGCTGGTGGACGGCCTTGCCGCCGAGCGCGAACAGGGCATCACCATCGATGTGGCTTACCGCGCCTTCACCACGGCAAAGCGCAAATTCATCGTCGCCGACACACCGGGCCATGAGCAATATACCCGCAACATGGCAACGGGCGCGTCCACCGCCGATCTCGCCATCATCCTCATCGATGCGCGTAAGGGCGTCTTGACGCAAACCCGGCGTCACACCTTCATCTGCCATCTCCTCGGGATTAGGCAACTTGTCGTCTGCGTCAACAAGATGGACCTGGTGGATTACAAGCAGTCGGTTTTCGATGCCATTGAAGCGGACTACCGCGCCTTCGCCAAGGAACTCGGCATCACCGAAATGACGCTGATCCCCGCCTCGGCCTTGAAGGGCGACAACATCATCGATCGTTCCGCCGCCATGCCCTGGTATCGCGGCGCCACGCTGATGGCCCATCTCGAAACCGTGCCTATCCATGAGGAAGACGAGACCAAGCCCTTCTTCCTTCCCGTGCAATGGGTGAACCGCCCCGACCAGAATTTCCGCGGTTTCTCAGGCACCATCGCTTCTGGCGTTGTG
This sequence comes from Hyphomicrobiales bacterium, assembly GCA_020029455.1. Classification (GTDB taxonomy): domain Bacteria; phylum Pseudomonadota; class Alphaproteobacteria; order Rhizobiales; family Aestuariivirgaceae; genus Aestuariivirga. The sequence continues at coordinate 1,324 of JAIBJH010000122.1, read as the reverse complement.
AAGCCCGGCGATCAGATCCGCGCGCTTCCCTCAGGCAAGACCTCCAAGGTCGAGCGCATCGTCACCTATGACGGCGACCTTGCGACAGGTAGAGCGCACCAGGCGGTGACCCTCACTCTTGCAGATGAAATCGATGTCTCGCGCGGTGATATCATCTGCGCCGCCAAATCGCCGGCCGAAGTTTCCGACCATTTCGAAGTGGAGGTGCTGTGGATGGGTGCTGAGCCTATGCTGCCCGGCCGCCCCTGCATCATCAAGGCGGGCACCAAGACCGTCCCCGGTACTATTGAGCGTATCAGGCACAAGATCAACGTCAACACGCTGGAACACCAGGCCGGCGAGACGCTCTCGCTCAATGAAATCGCCGTCTGCAATCTCGAGCTTGATGCTCCAATCGCCTTCGCACCCTATGCGGAGAACAAGGCGCTCGGCTCCTTCATCATCATCGACCGCTTCTCCAATAACACGGTCGGCATGGGCCTCATCCACTTTGCCCTGCGCCGCGCCGCCAACATCCACTGGCAGGCGACCGACGTGCATAAGGAGGCGCGTGGGAAAATGCTGCGCCAGAAACCGTCGGTGCTCTGGTTCACCGGTCTTTCCGGTTCCGGCAAATCGACCATCGCCAATCTGGTGGAAAAGCAGCTTCACGCCAAAGGCCATCTCACCTATCTGCTCGATGGCGATAACATCCGCCATGGCCTCAACCGTGATTTGGGATTCACCGATGCCGACCGCGTAGAAAACATCCGCCGTGTCGCCGAGGTGGCGCGTCTCATGGCCGATGCGGGTCTTATCGTGCTTGTCTCCTTCATTTCACCCTTCAGGGCCGAAAGGCTTATGGCGCGCGAACGCATGGGTGGCGGCGAATTCATCGAAGTCTTTGTCGACACACCATTGGCTGAGGCTGAGAAGCGCGACGTCAAAGGCCTCTATGCCAAGGCGCGCCGCGGCGAGCTCAAGCACTTCACCGGCATCTCCTCGCCTTATGAAGCGCCGGAGAATCCCGAAATCAGGGTGGAGACGGCGCTCACTTCCGCCGAGCAGGCCGCCACTGCCATAGTCTCTTACCTTTCGTCCGCGGGGCGGCTGAAGGCTTGATCGCCTCGGCGATGCTGAGGGCCGCCCTGTGGGCCGCGATGTTGAATGGCGCCCACAGGAAGTCCGGCCAGCTCGAAAGCTTCACCACCACCATGGCGTGGTCATAGTTGATGTAGATCCACTGCCCGAAGACGCCGCGCGCCATCAGGTTGCGCGAGCGTGGGTCCTCGATCCAGAACTGGTTGCGGTAGGCACCCTGTGGCAGCGTGTGAGTATAGGGCTC
>JAIBJH010000121.1 GCA_020029455.1 Hyphomicrobiales bacterium | reverse complement strand
GTCACGCTGGTCGGGGGCGAAGCCCAGTTCGGTGTTTGCTTGAATCGTGTCGTGGCCCTTGTCCTGCAGGGCATAGGCAAGGATCTTGTTGGCAAGGCCAATGCCACGGCCTTCGTGGTTGCGCAAATAGATCACCACGCCACCATCGCTTTCGGAAATGAGCCGCAAGCTCTCCTGAAGTTGGGGGCCGCAATCACAGCGGAGTGAACCAAAGGCTTCGCCCGTCACACATTCGGAGTGAACACGCACGAGCGGCGTTCCCTTGAGCGGATGACGCACGATGGCGAGATGTTCCATGCCGTCAATGTCATTGCGGAAGGCATGGACGCGCAGCGGTTCATCAGCGTGGGCGGAAGGCAAATCAGCCTGGGCGATTTCCTTCACCCAATTTTCCGTGCGCTTGCGGTGCTTCACCATGGCTTCGATGGTGAGGATGGGGAGGCCGTGTTGCTTCGCAAACACTTCCAGTTCGGGGCGGCGCATCATGGTGCCGTCGTCGCGCATCACCTCGCAGATCACGGCAGCGGGCGCGAGGCCTGCAAGTTTCATCAAGTCGACCGCACCTTCCGTATGGCCTTGGCGCTTCAGCACGCCGCCATCGGCTGCACGCAGCGGGAAGATGTGGCCGGGTGAAACAATGTCTTCGGGCTTTGCCTGCGGGTTGATGGCGGCGGCGATGGTCGTCGCGCGGTCGGTGGCGGAGATGCCTGTGGTGATGCCATCACGCGCTTCGATGGAAACCGTGAAGGCGGTGGAGCGGCGCGACTTGTTGTTCGCCGTCATGGGCGGCAAGTTGAGGCGGTCGAGCAGTTCTCCGGCCATAGGCAGGCAGATGAGGCCGCGGCCATGCTTTGCCATGAAGTTCACGACGTCTGCGTTCGCAAATTCTGCGGCGATGACGAGATCACCCTCATTCTCGCGGTCCTCGTCATCCACAAGGATGATCATGCTGCCACGCTTCAGATGGTCTAATGCTGCTGATAGGGCTGACATAGGCGCTCCACATATTTGGCCATCACATCCACTTCGGCATTCAGGGGATCGCCGGGTGTGAGGGCATGCAAGTTGGTGTGTTCCCAGGTGTGAGGAATGATCATCAGGCCGATGCGCAACGCGCCATCCGGCCTTTCTTCCGTGCTATTGATGGTGAGGCTGATACCGTTCAGGGCAATGGAACCCTTCTCCACGCAATAGCGCGAGAGCGCTTGCGGGAGATCGACCGCCAATTTCCACGCGCCTGCCTGTTCTTCGGCAGAGGTAAGTGTGGCGATGCCATCCACATGGCCCTGCACCAAATGGCCGGAAAGGCGCGTGTTGAGACTCACTGCGCGTTCGAGATTGACTTTCACGCTTTCACGCAGGTTGCCCAAGTTTGTGCGGGAGAGTGTTTCGCCGCTGGCGAAGAACTCCGCCTCGTTCTTGTTCAATGTTGCGACAGTAAGACAAACTCCATTGACGGCCACGCTTTCGCCCAGCGTGAGGTCGCCATAGCCGGTGGCGATACGGCAGGTAAGCGAGCCGCTCTCATGGCGCGCTGACTTCACGTGGCCTAGGCGGTCAATGATGCCGGAGAACATCGCTGCCTCCATTCACCAGAATTTCGACCTTATCCTCACCATCGGTCTGGGTGATGCGCACGTGCTCATCCCAGAACGAACTCTGCAAAACATGGGCTGTGAGTTGCGGACCTGCTTCCACCAGAATCTCGTTGATGCCGGCGGCAGCTGCATCACGCAGCACTGCTTCGAGATCAGAGACGATCGCGGCGTCAAGACCATGCTGCGCCGCTGCTTCGAGGTATGACGATGGCGCACGGCGTCTGCGGTCAAAGATATAGAGCTTGCGACGCTTTCCCGGATGATCGGGCAGATGGCGGACGGTGAAGAGCGGATCATCAGCAAGCACCGTGCCGGAGCCGGTGATGATTGCGTCGGCCCGACGGCGCAGTGCGTGAGCAATGAAGAGCGATCCTTGCGAGGTGAAAGTCTTCTGCCCGGCAGGCGGCCGCATGGTGCCATTGCGGCTGATGGCCTGCTTCACGGTGACGAATGGCAAGCCATGCGTCACGCGCTTGGCGAATGGGGCAATCAGGCGCTTGAGTTGCGTGGTGTCGCCCGTAAAGAACTGTACATCGAGCCCTGCCTCTTTCAGCCGTGCCGCACCTCCGCCTGCCACATGGGGATTGGGGTCAGCAACGCCGATCACGACGCGCCGTGCGGGCGTTGAAAGGATGGCTTCGGTGCAAGGCGGCGTGCGGCCATGATGGTTGCAAGATTCCAGCGTCACCACCACCGTGTTGATGTCAACAAGCTTGCCTTTGCTGCGGGCTTCTTCGATGGCGCGGGCTTCGGCGTGCAGCGTTCCTGCTCCTTGATGAGCGGAAATCGCGAGCACATTGCCCACACTATCCAGCAGCACGCAGCCCACAGGTGGATTGGGCGCTGTTGCGCCTTCAAAGTGGCGCGCGGCGGCCAAGGCTTCCCGCATGGCAACAGCGAGGCCCGCTTCGGTAATCGTCGATGTCTGCGCTTGGTCCATGGCGCCCTGTTGTTCACGTTCACAACGTTCAACAGGGCTATGACGGGAAATGACAGCCTGCCCCAAGGGGCATGGCTTTCCCGTCATCTGTTCTCTTCCATCCGGACTATACCGTCGGCCCCGGAATTACACCGGGTCTGCTTGACCTTTCCCTTGTGGGGGAAAGCGCTCGCGGGCTCACAGGTTTCCCTGATTACCGCCGGTGGGGAATTGCACCCCGCCCTGAGAACGTCAGTTTCATTTAGGGCCGAAGACTGGCCCGTTCAAGTCCCTATTCCGCCGCTTCGACTTCCTCGTCGTCGATGGGTGGCCTTGAGGCCATTTCCTTCTTGATCTCCTCGGCCAGCAGGAAAGAAAGTTCCAGCGCCTGGGTGGCGTTGAGGCGGGGATCGCAGAAGGTGTGGTAGCGGTCGTTCAAATCCTCGTCGCGCAGCGCGCGAAGGCCGCCGGTGCATTCGGTCACGTCCTTGCCGGTCATCTCCACATGGATGCCGCCGGCGTGGGTGCCTTCGGCGCGGTGGACGGCCATGAAGCGGCGCACCTCGGCGAGAATGGAATCGAAGGGCCGCGTCTTGTAGCCACTCGTCGACTTGATGGTATTGCCATGCATGGGATCGCAGGACCAGACAACCACCCTGCCCTCACGCTTCACGGCGCGCACAAGATCCGGCAAGTGCTTATCCACCTTGTCGGCGCCAAAGCGCGCAATCAGCGTCAGGCGGCCCGCCTCATTGTCGGGGTTCAGGAGATCGATAAGCTTGATCAACTCATCAGCTTTCAGCGATGGACCGCATTTGAGGCCGATGGGATTTTTAATGCCACGGCAGAACTCCACATGAGCATGGTCGAGCTGGCGCGTGCGGTCGCCGATCCACAGCATGTGGCCGGAGGTGGCATACCAGTCACCGCTGGTTGAATCGACGCGGGTCAGCGCCTGCTCAAAGCCCAAGAGCAGCGCCTCGTGGCTCGTAAAGAAATCAGTGACGCGCAGTTGCGGCGCCGAGTCCGCCGTGATGCCGCAGGCCTTCATGAAGCCCAGCGTTTCAGAAATGCGGTCGGCGAGTTCCTGATAGCGCTCGAAGGCGGGCGAGTCCTTCAAGAAACCCATCGTCCAGCGATGCACGTTCTCAAGGTTGGCATAACCGCCCTGGGCAAAGGCGCGCAGCAAGTTCATGGTCGCGGCCGACTGCCGGTAGGCCATGATCTGGCGCTCCGGATCAGGCTTGCGCCCATCCATTGTGGCGGCGGAGTCATTCACGATGTCGCCGCGGTAGATCGGGTATTCGACACCATCGATGGTTTCGGTGGGCGAGGAGCGGGGCTTGGCGAATTGCCCGGCGATGCGCCCCACTTTCACCACGGGTTGGCCGCCGGCGAAAGTGAGCACCACCGCCATCTGCAGAAAGACGCGGAAAAAATCGCGGATATTGTCGGCGGAATGCTCGGCGAAGCTTTCGGCGCAATCACCGCCCTGGAGCAGGAAACCACGGCCCTCGGCGACGCGGGCGAGCTTCTTCTTCAGCTTCCTTGCCTCACCTGCAAAAACCAGTGGCGGAAATCCAGCGAGGCGCTTTTCGGTGCGGGCAAGCGCTTCAGCGTCGGCATAAGCCGGCATCTGCTGCACAGGAAAGGCGCGCCAGCTTTCAGGTGTCCAGGGTTTCTTCGGCATTCACAAACTCCACACGAAATTGCCACTATAGTGCAGTGCAGCATCAAACTCCAGCCATTCATTTATGGCGTCTGAACGGCCTCAATCAAATCTTAAGGGCTGACCGATAGGCTGCTGAAGGCGGCAAAGGAGCACCGTTTCGGGACGGTGGTAGGCCCATGTCCAAATATGTAGACCTCAACTTGTTCTGGAATGCCCCGTGGGACGATTTTTACTTGTTCCTAACCATGGGCAACCCGCCATTGCTGTTGGTGTTGCTTGGTCTCAACACCATGTTCCTGTTGTTTTATGCCACGCGCAAAGCCCGGCAAAGCCCGCGCCTCAGGACGGCGACGCTTTATTGGGTGCAGGCAGTGATGGTGGCGGCCAACGTCTTTGTGGTTTTCCAGAAAGATGTCATCCATTATGTGATGATGGCCAGGGGCATCATCTGAAGTTCACAGTGCGGATTTGAGAAAGTCCGCAAAAGAGATTTCAGCCGATTTGAACGGCTCCTGCTTTTCCACATTCCAGTAGCGCAGCGCGTCCAGTCTGATGGGATCGCCGGTCTTAGCGCAGCGCACGAATTCGCCGGGCGAGACGACCTCGAACTCATGGTCGAGATAGCGCAGCCTGGCCTCGCGCTGGGCGGGAAAAATATGGTCCATGCGGTTCATCGCGCTGCACATAGTGCATGGATGGGGAAATTAGAAGAGCGAACCTTGCCCACCACCGCCCTCGGCCTTGGCAGCCACTTTGCCATCGGCAAACTCGATGGAAAGTTTCGCCGCAGGTTTCACGCTTGCGGCGCTGTGCAACATTCTGCCGCCATCATCGCGTACCACAGCAAAGCCGCGCGCCAGCACGGATTTGTAGCCCATGGACTGCAGGAGTTTTGCTTCGGCTACGAAGCGGTCGCGGCGGCGAGAGAACAACTGCAATAACGCGCGGCGCGATCTTTGAGTCAGATCGGAAATCTTGCGGCGGCGCTCGACAATCCGCTCCCGCAACGGCCTTGCCGAGAGCCTTCCCGTAACCCTCGCCAACGAAACATCGTGGCGCTGGAGATTGGCTCTAAGCGACCCCGGCAAGCGGCTCGCTGCACCGTCAAAGCGCTGGCGGGCGAAGGCCAGCATGTCATCGGGCTTGGGCAGCGCGCGGCTTGCCGATTGCAGGCGCAGTTTCCGTTCCTGCAGCACACGGGCGATGGCGCGGCGCACGCGAGCTTCCAGCGAGGACATTTCCGCCAGAAGATCGGCACGCACGGGAACGGCACGTTCCGCTGCTGCGGTAGGCGTTGGCGCTCGCCAATCGGCGGCGTGATCTATCAAGGTGGTGTCGGTTTCGTGGCCGATGGCGGAGATCACCGGAATCGTGCTCGCCGCCACGGCGCGAACAATGGTCTCGTCATTGAAGGGCCAGAGGTCTTCCAGCGATCCGCCACCGCGCGCAACGATCAAAAGGTCAGGCTTTTTCGCCATGGCGTTGAAGCCGTTGATGGCAGCCACCACTTCGCCTGCCGCTGTCTCACCCTGCACGTGCACCGGCCAGACAATCACATGGCGGGGAAAGCGGTCATTGAGGCGATGCAGGATGTCGCGGATCACCGCCCCTGTCGGCGAAGTCACGACGCCGATCACCTCGGGCAGGAAGGGCAGCGGTTTCTTGCGGGCGGCATCAAACAGGCCCTCGGCAGCGAGCTTTTTCCGCCGTTCTTCCAGCAGCGCCATGAGTGCGCCGACACCAGCGGGCTCCACATTCTCGATGATGATCTGATAGGAAGACTTGCCCGGATAGGAGGTGATCTTGCCAGAAGCGATGACTTCCAGCCCTTCCTGAAGTTTTCCCCGCAACCTGTTGAAAGTGCCGCGCCAAATTACGGCATCGATCTTGGCGCTCTCGTCCTTGAGCGAGAAGTAGCAATGACCGGAGGAATGCGGCCCCTTGTAGCCGGAAATCTCGCCCCGGACGCGCACGAAGCCGAAGCGGTCCTCAATTGTCCGCTTCAAGGCCTGCGAGATTTCCGAGACGGTGAACTCGCCAAGATTGGATGCGCTGTCGCGGATTTCGCCGGTTTCGGGATCAATGGAAAAGTCTGTGGGCATCAGGTCAATTGCTGCTTGATTCAGGTTGATTTAGGCCCATTACATGCGACAAGCGCCACCCATGCAAGAGGAGTTTCCCATATGCGGGTGCTGCTGATCGGATCGGGGGGCCGCGAACATGCGTTGGCCTGGAAGCTGGCGCAGAGCCCCCTGCTCACGCGGCTTTATTGCGCGCCGGGAAATCCCGGTATTGCCAAGGTGGCCGATTGCATTGCTATCGATGTCACAGATCATCAGGCGGTCATTGCCTTCTGCAAATCGCACAATGTGGATTTTGTTGTAGTAGGTCCGGAAGCACCACTGGTGGCGGGCCTTGTCGATGATCTGGCGGCGGCGGGTTTCAGGGCTTTCGGCCCATCGAAATATGCAGCCCAGCTCGAAGGCTCCAAGGGCTTCACCAAGGATATCTGCCGCGCCCACAACATCCCAACCGCCGCCTATGAGCGCTTCGAGGCCGAGGCTCCTGCTCTTACCTATTTGAAAAAAATGGGCGCGCCGATTGTGATCAAGGCCGATGGGCTTGCCGCAGGCAAAGGCGTTACTGTCGCCATAACGCTTGTCGAGGCGGAGGCCGCGGTACGCGAGATTTTTGCTGGCCGTTTCGGCGGCGCATCCTGTGTCATCGAAGAATTTCTGGAGGGAGAAGAAGCCAGCTTCTTTGTTCTCTCTGATGGCGAGAACATCCTGCCGCTGACGACTGCGCAGGACCACAAGCGCGTGGACGATGGTGATACGGGTCCCAACACCGGCGGCATGGGAGCTTACTGTCCGGCGCCGTGCATGACCGATGCGCTGGTCGCGGAGACCATCGAGACAATCATTAAGCCCACCGTTGCCGCCCTCAAGGCGCAGGGCCATCCCTATCGCGGCGTGCTTTATGCCGGGCTGATGCTCACCAAGAATGGTCCCAAGCTCATCGAATACAATGCCCGCTTCGGCGATCCCGAAACCCAGGTGCTGATGTTGCGGATGGAGAGCGATCTGTTGCCATTGCTCTTGGCTTGCGCCGAAAGCACGCTGGCGCAGGAGCATGTGGTCTGGAAGAAAGAGACGGCGCTCACTGTCGTTCTCGCTTCCAAAGGCTACCCGGGTGATTTCACAAAAGGGAATCTGATCAAGGGCTTGGATCAGAATTTTGGCGAAGGCGTTGAAGTCTTCCACGCGGGCACGGCGCTGAAGGACGAGCAACTCGTTTCCAATGGCGGACGCGTTCTCAATGTCACGGTCCTCGGCGCAAGCGTGAAAGACGCACAAACGAATGCTTATGCAGCCGTCGACAAGATCGATTTCCCGCAAGGCTTCTGCCGCCGTGATATCGGCTGGCGGGCGGT
>JAIBJH010000120.1 GCA_020029455.1 Hyphomicrobiales bacterium | reverse complement strand
TTTTTCAGGGCCGGCGCAAAGTGGAAGGCAGATGTCGGCATTCCTTGCTGCAGGAGAATCTTCAACGTTCACGATAGCAACGGATAGCGCGCCCGCCCGTTTCGCTTCATCTTGCAGAGCCACGATGTCGGGGCTCTGGCCTGACTGTGAAATGGTTACGGCAAGTGTGTTGTGTGCCTTTAGCTTTGCGCCATAAAGTGATGCCACGGACGCACCGACGGAGGCGCAGGGCGTACCCAACAGAATTTCCACCAGATATTTGAGATAGCCAGCCGCATTGTCAGAACTGCCACGGGCCGAGGTGAGGATGAATGGAGGCTCCATGGCACGGAGCCTCCCGCCCAGTTCGGCCAGAACCGAGCCGTTGTGCTCCAGAAAACGTTGTACAGCTTCCGGAGATTCGCGCGCTTCCTGCTCCATGAAGGTCACGGGCGCATCTCCGGCGCCAATGAGAGCTCCGCCACGAAGTCATAGGTGTCGCCGCGATAGAAGGACCGCGTGTACTCAACTGTCCTGCCATCCGGCAGATAGGAAATGCGTTCGATGAACAGGGCAGCGCTTCCAGTCGGCACGTCCAGGAGTTTTGCATCCGTTGCCGACAATGCTGTGGCGTGAAGCCGTTGCAGGGCACGCACCGGCCTGAAGCCGCGCAGTTCCAGTGTGTCATAGAGTGAGGCGCCGACAACATTCGGATCATCGAGAAAACGATGTGGAATGACAGCGAGTTCAATCGCCAATGGCGCGTCATTGGCGCGGCGCAGGCGATGAAAGCGGCAAACATGTTCACTGGGTGAGATAGAGAGTTTCAGCGCTTCCTCCGGCGTCGGCAAGCCGCTGGAGCGGTCAAGCCAGTCGGCTTCTGTCTTGAGGCCACGCAGTTTCATGTCCTCGCTGAAACTGGTGAGGCGCGACAAGGGCTGCTCGATGCGGCTGGCCGTGCCCCTAACGAAAGTGCCGGAGCCCCGCCGCTGCAGGAGAACGCCATCACGCACCAGTTCGGTGAAGGCCTTGCGCACGGTAACGCGGCTTACAGCCAGCATGTCGGCCGCATCGCGCTCGCTTGGGATGGCATCGCCCGCCTTGAGTTCACCTTGTTCTACAGCATCTTGCACCAGTTTCTTGACACGGAGATAGAGCGGTGCACTGCCTTCGTTGCCGAACCTCTTGGCTGTGAAAACGCGCAACGCATCGGTCATGACCAGCGCTCCGCCAGTCCATGCGCGCGCCTTGCCATCATGATGGCGCCGTCCACCGCATCATGTTCGGCAGGCACAAGCGCCGCGCGCACATCGGCATCGAGATAAGGCGGATAGACACTGGAAAGCCCGCCCAACAAGCAAAGGTGCTTGGCGCCACGCGCCAGCAGGGCATGGCCCAGCTTGGAGATGGCGGAGGCCCCTTCAATGACGATGGTCATGCCTTGCACATCGGCGCTAGCGGCTGTCTGGAACACCAGCGGCGCAAAGGCCGCATAGTCTCGCGGCGTTGCGCTTTCCGACCAGCGCGATAATTCATTGCGTGTGCGTCCCGTGCGCTTCAGCACTTCTTCAATGAGGCCTGTGGGCTGCAAAAGCCCATCGAGTGCCAGCGCCGCGCGGCGCACTGCATGGTGGCCAAGCCAGGCGCCGGAACCATGATCGCCCAGCTGGAATCCCCAGCCGCCCACCATGTGGCGGTCCCGGCCAACGATGGCATAGCCGATCGAACCTGTTCCTGCGATGACGATGCCGCCATTGCCACCGGAGAATGCCCCCACGCAAGCGGCGTAAGCATCATTGTCTGCCGTCACCGTGGCAAAGGGCAAGCGCGCTTGCGTCACTTTCTCTGCACCGACGGAAGTGACAATGCCCGCCAGGCCCAAACCCGCATGGAGCTCACCCACCGCAATGCCCGCAAGCTTGCTGGCATCCGTCGCCGCGGAAACGATGCTGGCAAGCGCGCCTTCGAAATTCTGGTAGACGTTTGAGGCCCCGCCAATGGCCTCTCCCAGCAACACACCGGATTGGTCACGGATGCGGGCCCTGCACTTCGAACCACCGCCATCAATGCCTAGAAACAACTTGCGAGTCTGCGTCACAAATTGACAATACCAAAAGAATACCATTAAGAAAAGCGAATTTTTCGCACTCATAACCATCTGCTTTTATTTGATTTAATTTCGCACTGCGATTCGACGTTAAGAATCTTCTGGACAAGTGGTTTTGTTTTGGTATTAGTCAATTATGTCCAAACCGCTCAACGCCACAGAACAGAGGCTTCCCGGCCTTGAGGGCTTTGATGCCTGGGACGATGAGCGCATTCTCAACACATTACTCGCCGGACAGCGCCGAGCGCTGAACGCGGTCGAGCGCGCCATCCCCGCCCTTTCCAAGGCAGCAACAGCCATCGCGCCACGCCTCGCTGCTGGCGGCAGGCTGATCTACGCAGGCGCTGGCACATCGATCCGCGTGGCCGTGCAGGATGGCACGGAACTTCCAGCCACCTTCGGCATGAAGGAAGAGCAACTCGCCTATCTGATTGCCGGCGGCCGCGCCGCCATGTTCGACACGCTTGCAGAAGCCGAGGATGATTCAAAACAAGGCGAGAGTGACGCAGCCATCTGCACATCGCGCGATGCGATGATCGCTGTCGCCGCGTCCGGCCGTACGCCCTACACCGTCGCTGCCGCACACACGGCAAAGGCCAAGGGTTGCCTCGTCGTTGCCGTAGTCAACAATGCGGGCTCTCCTCTTGCTGCCGCCGCGGACATTGAAGTGCTTCTCGAGTCGGGCACGGAAGTGATTTCCGGTTCAACCCGCATGGGTGCGGGCACCGCGCAGAAGGCAGCGCTCAACATGCTGTCAACGCTCATCAACACGAAACTGGGCGCCGTCCATGATGGCCTCATGGTCAACGTCCAGGCAGGCAATCGCAAGCTGATGGCGCGCGCCGCCAACATCGTGAGCGCCATTACCGGCGCGACGCCTGAAAAATCAGCTGATGCTCTCAAACAGGCAGGCGGACATGTGAAGCCTGCCGCGCTCATGCTCAGCGGTGCAGCAAGCCTTGCTGCGGCACAAAAGATTCTGTCTGACACAGGCGGAAACCTGAGGCTGGCCTTGGCAAAAATGAAAGCCAGGGAGTAGCCTTCGAGATCACAACAGGAGGACAAAGGAGTGAGACCCATGTTGAAAACCACACTGAAGACAATGCTGCTCGCCGCGGTGGCGGTTGGCGCAATGGCGGGCGCCGCCTCTGCAGGCAAGCTCACCATCGAAAGCTGGCGTAACGACGATGCGTCCATCTGGAAGGACAAGATCATTCCAGCCTTCAACGCAAAACATCCGGACATCACATTGGAATTCACCCCGACGGCGCCGGCGGAATACAACGCGGCGCTAAATGCCCGCCTCGAAGGCGGCACGGCTGGCGACATCATCACCTGCCGCCCCTTTGATGCTTCCCTTGAGCTCTTCAACAAGGGTCATCTTGCGCCGTTGAACGACCTGGCTTCGATGGCAAATTTCTCCGACGTGGCCAAGAGCGCCTGGACGACGGATGATGGTGCGACCACCTTCTGCGTTCCCATGGCATCGGTGATCCATGGCTTCATCTACAACAAGGACATCTTCAAGGAAGTTGGCGTCGAGCCACCGAAGACCGAGGAAGAGTTCCTGGCTGTGCTGGAAAAGATCAAGGCCAACGGCAGCTACACGCCTCTCGTAATGGGCACCAATGACCAATGGGAAGCCGCCACCATGGGCTTCCAGAACATTGGACCCAACTATTGGAAGGGCGAAGAAGGCCGCAAGGGCCTGATCGACGGCACCCAGAAGCTGACCGACAAGCCCTATGTCAACACACTCGCTGCGCTTGCCAAATGGGCACCCTATATGGGTGATGGCTACCAGGCCCAGAAGTACCCCGACAGCCAGAACCTCTTCGGCCTCGGCAAGGGTGCGATCTATGCCGCGGGATCGTGGGACATCTCCACATTCCGGGCGCAGAACGTGAACATGGGCGCCTTCAAGGCACCGCCTCCGGCCGGCGCTTCCGATTGCTACATCTCCGACCATACGGATATCGGCATCGGGCTCAACGCCAAGTCGGCCAACGCGGCTGATGCCAAGGTTTTCCTTGACTGGATCGGCTCGGATGAATTTGCCAACATCCTCGGCAACGAGCTTCCCGGATTTTTCCCGCTGTCGAACGCCAAGGTGACGCTCTCGGATGACGTGGCGCAGGAATTCGTGAACTGGCGCGGTGAGTGCAAGAGCACCATCCGCAACAGCTATCAGATCCTGTCGCGCGGCACGCCGAACCTCGAGAACGAGCTGTGGAACGTCTCGGCCCAGGTGCTGAACGGCACCATGACGCCGGACGCAGGCGCGGCCCAACTCGAGGACGGCCTCAAGAAGTGGTACGCACCACACCAGAAATAAATTGAACATTATACCCTCTTTGATTTGAGAAGAGGCTCTGCAAACTCCGTCATTCCGGCGCAAGCCGGGGTGACGGACTACTTGGCGGAATTCACACCTTGGCGAAACCCCAGCAGCACCATCTCGTCGGCATGAGCGACGCGGCCTTCTATCGCGTGCTGCTGTTTTTTCTGGCGCCGGCCGTCATCGTCTACACCACGTTCTCGATCTATCCGCTGCTCGATACGATCATGAACTCCTTCTACGACAGGCAGAATGATGGTTCTCAGCTCTATGTGGGCACCGCAAATTTCGTGACCTTGCTCACGGACACCACATGGTCCGGCCCGTTCTGGAACGCCTTTTGGAACAACTGCAAGTTCTTCTTCATTCACATGTTGGTTCAGAATCCGATCGGACTGGCACTGGCCGCGCTTTTGAGCCTGCCTGTTCTGCGCTTCCGCTCGACCTATCGCACCCTGATCTTCATGCCCACCATGCTCTCGGTCGTGATCATCGGTTTCACCTGGCAGCTCATTCTCTCGCCGCTGTGGGGCATCGCCAAGATGTTCCTGCAATTCTTCGGACTGGGTTTTCTTTTCGGCCCGTGGCTTGGTATCGAGTCGACGGCCCTCATCACCATCTCGCTCATATCCGTGTGGCAGTTCGTCGGCATTCCGATGATCCTGATCTACACCGCATTGCTTGCCATTCCTGATGAGTTGATCGATGCCGCAACCGTTGACGGCCTCAACCAGTTCCAGGCTTTCTTTTACGTCAAGCTGCCGCTGATCTGGCCGACGATTGGCCTTGTTTCCATCCTGACCTTCGTCAACAACTTCAACGCCTTTGACCTGATCTACGCCATGAAGGGCGCGCTCGCCGGGCCCAACTTCTCCGCTGACATCATGGGCACGCTGTTCTACCGCGTCTTTTTCGGCAATCAGTTGCAGCTTGGCGATACGTCCATGGGCTCGACCATCGCCACCATGATGTTCATCATCATTCTCTGCGGCGTCATGGTCTATCTCTTCCTCATCCAGCGCAGGATGCAGAGGTATTCCTTCTGATGCGCAAGCCTGCTTCAGCTTTCGCTGTTCACGGCATACTCGCGCTTTACACAGCGCTGGCGCTGGCGCCGATCATTCTTGTCATCATGAACTCTTTCAAGGCGAAGCGCGCCATCTTCAACACGCCGCTGCAGCCGCCCATGCCCTGGAATGTGGACTTGATCGGCTATTACAAGGTTTTCGGCGACAGTTCGGTCGGCATCTATTACTTGAACTCGATCGCGGTGACGGTCGGAACCATCTTCTTCACCCTGCTCTTTGGCGCCATGGCCGCCTGGGCTCTGACAGAATACAGGTTCCGCTGGAACACGCTGCTCGCCCTTTTTCTTTCCATCGGCATCATGGTTCCGATCAGGCTGGGCTCCGTTTCCATCATCCAGTTGGTCTCGGACTTGAACCTCATCAACACGCTGACGGCCCTGGTCCTCGTCTACACCGCACAGAATCTACCGCTCTCCATCTTCATTCTCTCGGAATTCATCCAGCAGATTCCAAAGGACCTGCGTGAAGCCGGGCGCTGTGACGGCCTCAGTGAATATAACATCTTCTTTTACATCATCCTGCCCCTGCTCCGCCCCGCCATGGCGACCGTTGCCGTCTTCACCATGATCCCCGTGTGGAATGATCTCTGGTTCCCATTGCTGCTGGCGCCCACCGGTGGCAAGCAGACGATCACGCTCGGCGTGCAGCAGTTCCTGGGCCAATACATCACCGACTGGAATGCGGTGCTTGCAGCGCTGTCGACCGCCATCGTGCCGGTGCTCCTGCTCTACGTCATTTTCTCCCGCCAACTGATCCGGGGTCTTACCTCCGGCGCTGTGAAGTAGAACGCCCATGGCCGAAGTCACCATCGACAAGCTCTTCAAATCCTACGCCAGGGTGGAAGTCCTGAAGGACATCAACCTCAAGGTTGCTGATGGTTCCTTCGTCGTCCTGGTTGGCCCATCGGGTTGCGGCAAGTCTACTCTGCTCCGTTCCATCGCCGGATTGGAACCCATCTCGTCGGGCGAGATCTCAATCGGCGGACGCAACGTCAGCGACCTCGCGCCGGCACAGCGTGAGATTGCCATGGTCTTCCAGTCCTACGCGCTCTACCCCCACATGAATGTCGAGAACAACATGGCCTTCGGCCTGAAATTCGCGCGAACGCCCAAGGACGAAATCAACAGACGCGTGTCAGAGGCCGCGCGCATCCTTCAGCTTGAGGCCTTGCTGAAGCGCCGCCCCAAGGAACTTTCGGGCGGGCAGCGGCAGCGCGTTGCAATTGGCCGGGCCATCGTGCGGAAGCCGCAAGTCTTCCTCTTCGATGAACCGCTTTCCAATCTTGACGCCGCGCTGCGCATTAATACCCGCGTCGAAATTGCCAAGCTTCACAAGCTGCTCAAGGCCACGATCATCTATGTGACCCATGACCAGGTGGAAGCCATGACGCTCGCCGACACCATTGTGGTAATGAACCAGGGACGCATCGAACAGACGGGGAAGCCGCTCGATCTCTACTACAAGCCGGCGAACCTCTTCGTCGCCCGCTTCATTGGCTCGCCCGCCATGAACATTCTTGATGCTACAATCGCGAAGAACGGCAAGGTGGTCGAGAGCGGCGGCTTGAAACTGCCCCTGCCCAAGGGCCATTCCGCCAAATCTCACTCCAAGGTCTCCCTAGGCTTCCGGCCGGAACACTGCACCCTGGCAAAAACCGGAATTGCTGCCACCGTGGACTTGATCGAACGGCTCGGCGAGACCGGTTACGCGCATTGTACCGCCGAAAACGGCCAAACACTTCTCGTGGAAGTGAAAGGCGACCCCGGCACAGAACCCGGAGCCCGGGTCAAAATCACGCCCCGCGAGCAGCACATCCACATTTTCGATGAAGACGGAGTGAGGCTCTAGCTTTGAACGAATCTCCTCCTCCCCCTTCAAATGGAGGTAGTCTGCGCTTCTAGCGTGAAATTGTGCAATCCATTTAGGTGAGCGATTCTAGTTCTATGGAAAGCATTTTGAAATTTTTTGAATTCTCAACTGCCATCCCATTTGGCTACCTGATATTTTTTACTCTATGTCTCATTGCTGCGTGTTGGGGCACAAAGAGCGTCATCGCATCAATACGATTGAGAACGTTTCTTACCGCTCGTTTCGCAGGTGGAATTTTAGCGATCAGTTTTCCGGCTTTATTT
>JAIBJH010000013.1 GCA_020029455.1 Hyphomicrobiales bacterium | reverse complement strand
ACGGCGGTTCTGGCGTCTCACCAGTTCGCTGTCGGCTTTCGCTTCCATGTCCCTAGACCGGTGGCTTTGTGCCACCCTGTTTTTGTGTGAGACATATTGGCGCAAGGAGTGGCGGACTCGCAAGGATTATTTTGAAGTCCGAAGTTAATCCTCGGCCGACGCGTGTCGCAAATGTCTTGTGCAGGGCGAAGATGTGCGGGTGCAGTGCAGCATTGTCGGGCACAAGAGTACAAAAGAAATCTGCCACTGGGAGGTTCCATGAACATTGATGAGATGCTGGCCGCACGGGAAGATGCGTTGAAGCGCAGTGCCGGCGGACCACCGAAGCCGACCTCCAATCCTTTCTATGGCGTGGGGCCCATCACTGATGCGGTGCCGGATGAAGCGCAGGCACGGGCCAACCGCTTTGCCTTCGAGCATTGGCTGGAAGAAAACTATCGCAAGGTCACGGACACGGGCGGCGATGCCGGACCCTTCACAGTGGCAGAAGTTTCACGCTCCATGCATCGCGGCTATCCCGCCGACAAGTTCATCCTCGACATGATGCGCGCCATCCATGGCTATTTCGCTTTTCCAAAATCGAACCGCATGGCGGTGGGGCTTGGCGGTGGGCATTCGGGTTTTTCCGTTACAGCTTTCCATCTCATCACCGCAAGCGATTCATCGCAGCAGATTTTCATCGATACGCCTCGGCCCGAGAGCGAAGGCGGCAAGGCGGGCGGCTTCTTCCGGCAAAGCTGGGGGGCGCAGATCATCGAGCTAATGCGGCTCTCGAAGGGTGGTGATGAAGCGCGGCTGCACTTCGCCGAAATGGAAGGCAACATTCCCAGTGCCGGTGAATTGAACGCCATGGGCGTTAAGCTGTTCTTCGGCGTGGGTCATGAAACCACGGGTGCCACCACTTATTCGGAAAGCGATATCCGTAACCTGCTCGCCTGGATCGAGTCGGATCCGGAACATCATCATGCTGTGCTCGATGCTACCTCTATGCTGGGCTCCATGCCCTGGGACAAGGAAGTCGTTTCGGCGGCGCTCACCAAGTGCTGCTTCTTCATGCCCTTCCAGAAGGCCATCGGGGGCATCTCCGGTTACTTTGTCATCTCCTTCACGCCGCAGGCGCTGGCGCTTGTCGAGGCGAACCAGAAGCAGCCGGGCTTTGCCATTCCGCGCCAATTGAAACTTGCAACGCCCGTAGATCAGAAAAAGCCGCTAACCGGAGAGCGTACCGTCAATATCGGCCCGTTCTATGATCCCCAAGCCGACAAGATGTTGGGTGGTGTCATCAACACTTTCTCGACGCTCGCCTTTGCCGAAACGACTTTCGGCCTCAAGCAGATGGAGAAGCGTTGCGGTTCCGTCGACAATCTCAATCGCCGCTCCGTCAACAACCGTTCCCTCATCGACAGCTGGATTGCGCAGAATGATCGTTTGGAATTGGGTGTCACCGATGCCACGCGGCGCGGTGCTGCCGTCACCTTGCTGAAGGTCAAGGACAGAAGCATCAATGATCCGGCAATCCATGCACGGATCATCGCGCGCTCGAAACAACTGCTCGCCTATGAGGGCGTGACGCATCCCGATGGTTCCCGCGAGAAGGGTCTAGATGTGGCGCGCTACATCAACGCCTTCCCTGGAACGCCTGGCGATTACCGGGCCTGGATCGGCGGCATCCGCGAGGAAAGCGACATCACAGCGCTGCTCGAGAATATTTCCTACGCCTATGAGCGCGCCAAGATCGTGGTGCTGGAGGAAGAACTTGCCAAGGCGGGCCATCACTCCAAGTCGCAAGGTGCATCACGTAAAGATGTGAAGCTCACCGAGCCTGTGAAGATTCTCATTTGCGATCTCGTCGGCCTCAAATTCGGCAAGAACAAGAAGCCCGACCATAGCGAAGTGAAAGCGCATATAGAGGCCAAGGGCGGCGTGTTTTTTGACCGCACCTGGAAGCTATCCGACAAGCTCACAGGCGGCAAGCTGCACTTCTTCTACGTGCCGGAGATTTCAACCGATGCGGAAATCCTGCCACTCACCAAAGACGGCCAATATGACGCGGTGATTGCCGCGGCGACACATCTGCCGAAGGATTCCAAATTCCAATTCGGTGGCGTGAGGATCGGCACGGGCACCGGCAACATGGCTTGCAGCTGCTGGGGCGGCGGCAATGGCGCAGGCGGCGAAGCGCCGCTGATGAACACACCGAGCTTCAACACCAGAGCCACAGCGCAGATGGCCATGAAGGCACTGCTGCGTGTGTTGCCTGATCTTCCGACAGATGAACTGCACAAGCGCTCCATTGCGGGCCGCTTCGATACGGGCAAGCACCTGAAGGAATTTCCGACCGAGAAGCTCGAAGGCAAGACCATCGCCATCATCGGCTATGGCAATATCGGGCGCGAACTGGCGAAACTCGCCTCCGCCTTTCACATGAAGGTGAAGATCCACGCGCGGCCACGCCACAAGGAATGGATCGAGAGCGAGGGCTTCATCTTCTGTGCCACGGAAGAAGAGGCGGCGACGGGCGCGGATGTTCTTTCGATCCACACAGGCCTTGGCCCCTATGATGCAAAGGCCAAGCGCTTTGCCAATGAGGGCGAAGTGAACTTCGAGGTGCTGAAGCGCCTCAACAGGGGTTCGGTTCTTCTGAACTATGACCGGGGCGAGTGTGTTGATGCCAGGGGACTCGACAAGGCGATGAAGGCGGGGATCGTTCGCTTTGCAGCGATCGATGCCGATATCTTCAAGGATAAAAAGGGCAAGCTCACTGGGCCGCTTGTGCCCTATCTGCCGCTCGCCAAGAAATACAAGGGCCGGGTGGAACTCTTGCCTCATGCGGCAGCGGATACCGAACATGTCAGCCGCGTCGAGGGCGCCAAGCAGGCAGTGGATCAGATCTTCGATTGCGTCCTCCACAGGCGCCTGACCAATCTCAAGGGCACGGCGCCCGAAGGTTACATGGTCGCTGGCGCCACGACAGTTGCCGGCGTGGGCCGCGTCGTCGCCGATAACGTGGTGCGTATCGATGATAGGGAACTGGCGACGCTTCGTTCCCTTTCCGAAACGATGGCCAGCATCTGGGGTGCGTTGTCATCCACTGATGCAGATGGGCGCGCGGAACTTTCGAAGCGCCATGGCAAGAAGCTACTCTTGTCGGTGAACCGCTATGCGTCGCTGCTCAAGAAGCTCGGCATTGAGGGACCGTTCGAAGGCTAGGCACTGCCGATCACGATGCCGGTGAGGAAGACGAGGAATCCGCCCACCGCCACTTGAAACGCCGCCTTGAGGAAGGGCGTGTCCATGTATCTGTAGCGCACCCAGGAAATGGCCCAGAGTTCGAAGAAGACGACAACGACCGCAACCCAGGTGGCCAGCCAGAAGTCGGGAATGAGATAGGGCAGCGCATGGCCGAGGCCGCCCACCGTTGTCATCACGCCCGCCGACAAACCCCGGATCAGCGGATGGCCGCGCCCTGTCAGCTTGCCGTCGTCCGACAAGCCTTCGGCAAGGCCCATGGAAATACCCGCGCCCAACGATGCGGCAAGCCCCACAAGAAATGTCTCCCAGGTATTGCCGGTGGCGAAGGCCGCGGCGAAGAGAGGAGCGAGCGTTGAAACCGAGCCATCCATGAGCCCGACGAGGCCCGGCTGGATCACCTGCAGAAGGAAGAGCCGGCGCTCGGCTTCCTTCTCTGAGGCCACGGCACCAAGCGTCACATGTTCCTGGCCAAGCTTCCTTGCCAGTGACTCGTGGCCCTTCTCGGCTGCCGCCAGTTTCAACAGCAAGTCCTTGATGCCGAGATCGGAAGCCTGCGCCGCGGCCTGCGTATAGAAGCGGGCATTTTCCAGTTCGATCACCTCGGCATGCTGGCGCATGGCATCAATCCCCATGCCAGCAATGTTCCAGGCGGGCTTATGGCGCACGAAGCCCATGACATCGCTCCGCCGGATCAGTGGAATGAAATCGCCGAATTTCTTTTTGTAGGCAGCAGTCAGGCGGTCGCGGTGCTCGTATTCCTCCTCGGCCATCTCATGGAACACCTTGGCCGAGGCGGGATAGGTGGGCGAGAGCGCATTGGCGAAGGCGGCATAGCCTCGCGCGTCATCTTCCTCTGAGGAGATGGCGAGAGCGAGCAGTTCCTGTTCGGTGAGAGCGGAGAAGGATTTCATTCTGGAACCTTAGAACGATTCCAAACTGTATGCCACCCCACAATCCACTCGTCATTCCAGCAAGCGATGCGGAACGCATCGCGCGAGCTGGAACCCAGCTTTGAATGGTGCAGCGGATTCTCATGCAAGGGAAAAAGCAGCCCGTCGTCCTAAATAGCTTTCCGCCCTAGGCAAGTTTGATGGAAAGCGGGGTTCCAGCTCGTGCACCGCATTGCGGTGCTTGGCTGGAATGACGACAGGGTGGGTTAATTCTCATCCATTTTCAGGGCCGCGATGAAAGCTTCCTGCGGAATGTCGACCTTGCCGAACTGGCGCATCTTCTTCTTGCCCTCTTTCTGCTTGTCGAGGAGCTTGCGCTTTCTGGAAATGTCTCCGCCGTAACATTTCGCCGTCACGTCCTTGCGCATGGCGGCAATGGTTTCGCGGGCGATGATCTTGCCGCCGATTGCCGCCTGCACCGGAATCTTGAACATGTGGCGCGGGATCAGGTCCTTCAGTTTCTCGCACATGACGCGGCCGCGCTGTTCGGCGCGCGTCCGGTGCACCACCATGGAAAGGGCATCCACCGGCTCTTCGTTGACGAGAATTCCCATTTTTACAAGATCGGCCTCGCGGTATTCGGTCATGTGATAGTCGAAGCTCGCATAGCCGCGGCTGACGCTTTTCAAGCGGTCGTAGAAATCAAACACCACCTCATTGAGCGGCAAATCATAAACCACCAGGGCGCGCGAACCTGCATAGGTGAGCTGCTTCTGACGGCCGCGCCTGTCCTCGCAAAGCTTTAAAACGGAGCCCAGATAATCATCGGGCACGAAGATCGTCGCCTCGATCCAGGGTTCTTCCATAGTCTCGATGAGCGAGACTTCCGGCATGTCGGCCGGGTTGTGCATGGTGATCTGGCGGCCGTCCCGCAGGTTGATCTTGTAGATGACGGAAGGCGCCGTGGTGATGATCTCGACATTGAACTCGCGTTCAATCCGTTCGCGGATGATTTCGAGGTGGAGGAGCCCCAAGAAGCCGCAACGGAAGCCGAAGCCCAGCGCGGCGCTCGTTTCCATCTCGTAGGTGAACGAGGCATCGTTCAGCCGCAGCTTGCCCATGGCATCGCGCAAATCCTCGAATTCCGAGGCATCGACGGGAAAGAAGCCGGCGAAGACCACGCTTTGCGCTTCCTTGAAGCCGACGAGCGGTGCATCGGCAGGGTTCTTCTCCTCGGTGATGGTATCGCCCACGCGGGTATCGGCCACCTGCTTGATCGCCGCCGTGAAGAAGCCGATCTCGCCGGGGCCAAGTTCGTCCACTGTCTCCTTCTTGGGCCGCGAGACGCCGATACGCTCCAGCGTGTAGAGGCCGCCTGTTCCCATCATCTTCACCTTCATGCCCTTCTTCATCACTCCATCGATGATGCGGGCGAGCACGACAACGCCGAGGTAAGGGTCGTACCAGGAGTCCACGAGCAAGGCCTTCAGCGGATTGGTGCGGTCACCCTTGGGTGCCGGCAGGCGCGTAACGATGGCTTCCAGCACATCAGGAACGCCAACGCCGGTCTTGGCCGAGATCGGGATGGCGTTCGAGGCATCGATGCCGATCACATCCTCGATCTGCTGGCGGATGCGCTCCGGCTCGGCGGCGGGAAGATCGACCTTGTTGAGCACAGGGACGATCTCATGGTTGTTGTTGATGGCCTGATAGACATTGGCGAGCGTCTGGGCCTCAACACCTTGCGAAGCGTCAACGACCAGGAGCGAGCCTTCGCAGGCAGCAAGCGAGCGCGAGACTTCATAGGCGAAGTCCACGTGCCCTGGCGTGTCGATGAGGTTCAGGACATATTGCTTGCCGTCCTTTGCCTTGTAATCGAGGCGCACGGTGTTGGCTTTGATGGTGATGCCGCGCTCGCGCTCCAGTTCCATCGAATCGAGGATCTGGTCCACCATCTCGCGGTCGGAGACGGCCCCGCAAAGCTGGATCAGCCGGTCGGCCAGCGTCGACTTGCCGTGATCGATGTGGGCGATGATCGAGAAATTGCGGATGAGGGAGGTTTCAATTGCCATGATTGGGGCGCTGTTTGGCAGTGAGACTCCCCAAGGTCAAGGCAAAGGGAAGCTCGAACCTGGCAGAACATCCGTCGCAGCTTGCGGGCTCTTCGAGGCCGTCCTGGGGAGCCACCGGGACGGCTCCTCAACATCAAGGGAAAATACCCTTCATGCTGAGGCGCCCGGGCACAGCCGGGCCTCGAAGCGCCCGGCTACCGGCGCTTCCGGGGGCTTTTTCAGGCCAGCCCCGGGGCCTCATTCACGATGTCAATCAGCGGGGAGGTTTCCCTCCTGTGCACGTTCCCAATGTAGGACACTATTCTTTAGATGTCAAGGAAAAAAATCAAATTTAGTTGCCTTCCAGGCGAAGTTGATGGAAATTTCCCCGGAACACGGGCATTCCCGCAACAAACCAGCCCGGAATTTTACCTTGGCCCGCGTTCTCTTCGCTTGCGTAGTTCCACATCGCCGGAAAGCGCGCTAAAGCCCCGGGGCTCATGGTGATGCTTGTCCTCGATACCTCTCTGGAAGGCTGTTCTGCGGCGCTTTTTGTGGGCGCGGAGCTCCTGGCTTCGCGTTTTGAGGTCATGGAGCGTGGTCATGCGGAGAGGCTGCCCGTGATTGTCGCCGATATTTGCCGGGAAACGGGATTTTCGCCCAAGGCGCTGAGCCGCGTTGCAGTGACGCGCGGGCCCGGCACCTTTACAGGCGTCAGGATCGGGCTATCCTATGCCAAGGGCCTTGGCCTTGCCCGCAACATTCCAGTCATTGGTATCGACACGCTCACCGCCACCGCTGTTCCCCATGCCGGTGCGGCCAAGCCCCTGCTCATCGCCCACACGGCCGGCGGCACGGGCAAGATCTATACGGCGACTTATGACGGCCATTCTCTCCTGACGCTACGCATGCCTGCGCTCCTCACCCCGCGGGAGGCAACCCAGGACCTGACGGATGGCATGGTGGTCGGCACGGGAGCAGAAGCCGTCATTGCGGCCAATCCTGCGCTTGCCGTGGCCATAGGCCGTCACCTGCCCGATGCGGCGCTCTTCGGCGCATATGCGCTAGATCTTCCGCCTACGGATCATCCGGCCGATCCGCTCTATCTGCGTGAGGCTGATGCCAAGCCCTCGGCGGCGCCTGACCTTGCCCACCCTCATGTGCGCCACG
The DNA here is from genome assembly GCA_020029455.1 of Hyphomicrobiales bacterium. Lineage (GTDB taxonomy): Bacteria > Pseudomonadota > Alphaproteobacteria > Rhizobiales > Aestuariivirgaceae > Aestuariivirga. Next base: position 18,534 of record JAIBJH010000013.1, on the reverse strand, counting down.
CCACCACCGAAAGGCTGGCGCTCCTTTCCGCCATCCACAGCAATTGCTTTTCGCCGGGCTGGACGGAGGAAATGCTGCGCTCTGCGCTTTCGGTTCCGGGCTCCGGCGCGCTGATGGTGGATCTGGCGGGGCGCACCTACGGCTTTCTGCAGTTCCAGTGGATTGCCGGGGAAGCTGAGTTGAATACGCTCTGCGTCCTTTCAGCCTACCGCCGCCAGGGTTTTGGAAAACTGCTGATGGAGGCGCTTGTAACGGAACTCAAGGCAAGACTCACGAGCAAGCTTTTTCTCGAAGTCGCTGCCGACAATGAAGGGGCAATCGCCCTCTATCGCGGCCTCGGCTTCAAAGAGACGGGGCGGCGGCGCGGCTATTATTCGCGGAGCGAGGGAGCCACGGCCGACGCGATCACCATGACCCTCGTTCTATGAGTACGCTGCGCGCGGTGTTGAAGTGTGCGGCATTTATTGTACTGACTTTGCCGCTGATGCCGGTGCAACAGATGTTGCTTTGGTTTTTTCCGGAAGGTGCGCGCGTTTTCCCGCACCATTATCACCGCCTGCTCTGCCGTCTCTTCAGCATCAGGCTGAATGTGACTGGCACATTGCCTACTCAAGGCCCCTGCCTTGTCATTTCCAATCATGTCTCATGGCTCGACGTTGTGATCCTCTCCGCCGTGATGCCGCTCTCTTTCGTGGCAAAGCGCGAAGTTTCCCGCTGGCCCTTTTTCGGCACGCTGGCGCGGCTGCAGCGCACAGTTTTCGTCGACCGGGAGCGCCGGCACACCACCGCGAAAGTGGCGGACAGTGTTGCCGGACGCCTGGCCGCGGGCGAGACCATTGTGCTTTTCGGCGAAGGCACATCCCATGATGGCGCCTCGGTTTTGCCTTTTAAGTCCTCGCTCTTTGCCGCCGCCACGGCACCGCACATCGACATTGTACCCGTCACCCTGGCCTATCGGTCTATCTGGGGATTGCCGATGACGCGGCGCGACCGCCCTTCCTTTGCCTGGTACGGCGACATGAACCTCATTTTCCATCTCTGGAATTTCATGGGCGAGGGGCCGCTGGGCGTGACGGTCATCATTCACGAGGCGCTTTCGGTGGAGACGGGCCTTAACCGCAAGACGGCGGCGGAGGCGTCGGAAAAGGCAATCCGGCAGGGTCTGGCAGCAGCGCTTCACGGCACCCCCGATTTGCGCTAGCACCCGGCTCATGGATGACGCCAAGACCATCAAGGGAACGGTGAAGACAGCCTTCGTCAAATCCTATGGCTGCCAGATGAATGTCTATGACGCGATCCGCATGGAAGAGCTTCTGGCGGCGGAGGGCTATGGCCTTGCCGATGCGCCCGAGCATGCCGACCTTGTGATCCTCAACACCTGCCATATCCGCGAGAAGGCGGCAGAGAAGGTTTATTCTGAGTTGGGCAAGCTTAAACGGCTGAAGGCGGAGCGCCAGTTAGAAGGCCGTGACTTCAAGATCGCCGTTGCGGGCTGCGTGGCCCAGGCTGAAGGCGAAGAAATCATCCGGCGGCAGAAAGCCGTTGACCTCGTCTTCGGGCCGCAGACCTATCACCGCCTGCCAGAACTCCTGAAGGAACAGGCGCGCACCGGCCGCGCCGTGATTGAGACGGAGTTTCCGGCGGAGGACAAGTTCGATGCGCTGGCGGAAAAATCGCTGCGCACGAAACAAGGCGTTGCCGCTTTCCTCACCATACAGGAAGGCTGCGACAAGTTCTGTTCCTTCTGTGTGGTGCCTTATACGCGCGGGAGTGAATTCTCGCGGCCAGTTGCTCAGGTGTTGAGCGAAGCGCGCAAGCTTGCCGAACAGGGTGTGGTGGAACTCACGCTGCTGGGCCAGAATGTCAATGCCTATCGCGGCGGCGGTGCGGATGGAGAATCCAATCTTGCTGCCCTTGTCGCCGAACTGTCACGGATCGATGGCATCAAGCGCATCCGCTATATGACAAGTCATCCGCGGGACATGACGGACGCGCTGATCGAGGCCCATGCCACGAACGATAAGCTGATGCCCTATCTGCATCTCCCCATCCAGGCGGGGAGTGACCGGGTGCTCAAGGCCATGAACCGGGGACATACGGCTGAGCACTACATCAGACTCATTGAGCGCATCCGGCAGGCGCGGCCTGATATGGCCATGTCGGGGGATTTCATCGTGGGTTTTCCGGGCGAAAGCGAAAAGGATTTCGAGGAGACGCTCGCCCTAGTGCGCTTGGTAAACTACGCCGCCGCCTTCTCTTTCAAATATTCGGCGCGGCCGGGAACGCCAGCAGCCGAACACGCCCAGGTTCCAGAAGAGGTGAAAGCTGAGCGGCTACAGCGGCTGCAGGCGCTCCTGACGGAACAACTGCAGGCCTTTAACCATTCCATGGTGGGCAAGACCCTTCCCATCCTGGTGGAAAAGAACGGCCGGCATGAGGGCCAGATGATTGGACGATCACCCTATTTGCAAAGCGTTCATTGCGAGCTTCCCGAATCGGCCTTGGGCCAGATTGTCCGGGTGCAGATCGTGGGGACAATGCCCAACAGCCTTTCCGGCCAATATGTTGGAGAATCCGCTTGATTCCGCTATTATTTGGCCGTTCACTAGCCTTACGAGCAACCGGAGAATCGACCACTTGAGCCAGGCGACAGGCGCCGCAACCTTCTTGAGCCCCCGCGGCCGGGCAGACGGACAAGACCAGACGCTGACGCTCACCTTCGATGACAACCGGCTCCTCTCGCTGCTCTTTGGCGAGCATGATGAACACTTGGCATTGATCGAACACCGGCTTGGCGTTGCCATCACGCCGCGCGGCAACCGCGTGGCGATCCGCGGAGATTCGTCTTCGGCCGATGATGCGCGCTCGGTTCTACTCTCGCTCTACACGCGCGCCAGCCGCGGCGGAGAGATCACACGCGGTGAAGTGGACGGCGCTATCCGCATGGTCAAGTCCTCCCATGAGCGGGATGGCGACAGCTCGACCGTCCGTACGCGGAGAAAACCGGTTTCGGCCCGCTCTCCCAACCAGAAGCTCTACATCGATGCGGTCAGAAAGCATGAGCTTGTTTTCGGCATCGGCCCTGCCGGCACGGGCAAGACCTATCTCGCTGTGGCCTGTGCCGCCGAAGCGCTGATGAACGGAGAAGTGGACCGTATCGTGCTGTCGCGCCCCGCTGTTGAGGCGGGCGAAAGGCTGGGGTTTCTTCCCGGCGACATGAAGGAGAAGGTCGATCCTTATCTCCGGCCGCTTTATGATGCGCTTTACGATATGATGCCCCATGCGCTGGTGGCGAAGGGTCTTGCCGAAAACCAGATCGAGATTGCGCCGCTTGCCTTCATGCGCGGCCGCACGCTCGCCAATGCTTTCGTCATTCTCGATGAAGCGCAGAACACATCGCCGCAGCAGATGAAGATGTTCCTTACCCGCCTTGGCGAAGGAAGCCGCATGGTGGTGACGGGCGATCCCACGCAGGTTGATCTTCCAAATGGCATGACATCGGGCCTTGCCGATGCGCTCGCTATCCTCAAGGGCGTCAAAGGCATTGCGCAGGTGAAGTTCGAGACCTCCGATATCGTGCGCCATCAGCTCGTGGGCCGCATCGTGCAGGCCTATGAAAATGTGAAGCCTTCGCCAGAGCGGAAACCCCGCCCCGCAAGATGAGCGTTACATCCGAAGTGGAGGACCCGCGCTGGGAGGTGCTTCCCGATGCGGAGGGAACGGCGGCGCGTTGTGTTGCTGCCGCGCTGGACGTTAACGAGCGCAGCGTCAATGTGCTTTTCACCAGCGATGCGGAGATGCGCATTCTCAACCGCGATTTTCGGGGCAAGGATGCGGCCACCAATGTGCTTTCCTTTCCCGCCATGCCCTTGGCAAAGCCTGACGGAAGCGAAGCGCATCTTGGCGATATTGCGCTTGCCTTCGAGACCATTGATCGGGAGGCCAAGGAACAGGGAAAGCCGCTGCTTCACCATGTCAGCCATCTCATTGTGCATGGGACCCTGCATTTGCTAGGTTACGACCATGACAGCGATGAGGCGGCAGACGCCATGGAACAGCGCGAGCGGAACATTCTGGCCACGCTCGGCATTCCCGATCCTTACCTGACATGAGCAGCGACAGAACCCATGAGCCCAGGAGGGCGCCCGGCTTTCTGGCCTGGCTGAGGCGCCGCCTCAGGCCCTCGAAGGACCTGCGGGAGAGCCTCGAAGGCGTGATCGAGAGTCACGCCGAAACAACAGGCACTCCCGGCATCACCGCCGATGCCCGCTCCATGCTGGGCAATCTCATCAGCTTCCAGGATCTGCGGGTCTCGGACTTGATGGTGCCGCGCGCCGATATCATCGGCTTAGAGGAAACAGAAACGCTGCGCGCCCTGCTCGATCGCTTCACCGAAGCCAATCACTCGCGCCTGCCGGTCTATCGCGAGACGCTCGATGATGTTGTTGGCATGGTGCATGTGAAGGATTTTCTGCGCTGGCTCAATTCCAAGGGCCGCAGCAGGAAGACGAAATCCGGAGTCGGCCTGTCGCTTCCGGCGGCGGAACTCAACACGGCGGTCAAGCAACACTCCTCGATCGTGCGCGATGTTCTCTATGTGCCGCTTTCCATGCCGGCCTCCGACCTTCTCATCAAGATGAAGGCAACCCATGTGCATCTTGCAGTGGTGGTCGATGAATATGGCGGCACCGACGGGCTTGTCTCCTTCGAGGACATTGTCGAGGCGATTGTCGGCGACATCTCGGACGAGCATGACGAAGATGCCGATGAGATCCTCATCAAGAAACAGAACGACACGACCTATGTGGCCGATGCGCGGATCGCCATCGCCGCGCTTGACGAGATGTTCGGCGTTGATCTTCTGCCTGCGGACAAGGAAGACGAGGCCGACACGCTGGGCGGGCTCATGTTCGAGATGGGTGGGCGCGTGCCGGTCAAGGGCGAGGTGATTACGCACCCCTCGGGCCTTGAGTTCGAGATTGTGGAAAGCGACCTCAGGCGGGTGAAGCAGGTGCGCATCCATGTGAAGCAGAAGCCTGACGCGCCGGAAGAGGCGCAGGGCGAGGGTGGGTAGTCCATATTCTCCATCGGCGGGCTTGACCCGCCGACCCAGTCTTTTTGTTGCGCTGGGTGGGCCGATCAAGCCCGCCCATGGAGAGAATAAGTGATTTGTCTACAACAACCCCTGCTCTTTCGCATGCACCAGCAAATTGACTTCCGGCCGTGCGCCCACATGTGAGATGACTTCCGCTGCTGCCAAACTGCCGAGCCGCGCACAATGGGCCAGCGGCTTTCCCGCCGTGTAGGCGAAAAGGAAGCCCGCGGCATAAAGATCGCCCGCCCCCGTCACGTCCACTACATGCTTCACGGGATGGGCCGGAACTTCGATGGTGTCTCCGCCCTTCACAATGACGCTGCCCTTGGCGGAGCGGGTGACGACGCCAATCGGGCAATCGCGCCTAATGGCATCGAGCGCACCGGAGAAATTCTGCGTCTGGTAAAGTGACGTCAATTCCCGCTCATTGGCGAAAACGATGTTGATGCTGGAACGGATGAGCGAGAGGAAATCATCGCGGTGGCGCTCCACGCAGAATGAATCGGAGAGCGTGATGGACGTGAGCTTGCCCGCGCCCTGGGAAATTCTCGCCGCTTCGCGGAAAGCCTCCTTGGCGGCGGGTTTATCGTAGAGATAGCCCTCCATATAGGTGACATCGGAGGCCTTGACGGTCTCGGCATCAATGTCGGCGGCATTGAGGTTCACGCAGGCGCCCAGATAGGTGTTCATGGTGCGCTCGCCATCGGGTGTGACCAGAATGAAGGAACGTGCGGTCGCAGGGCCATCAGTTGCCGCCGGCGTATCGAAAGCGACACCCTGGGAGCGCATGTCGTGGCGGTAGATGCCGCCCAGCTGGTCGGCCTTCACCTTGCCGATATAGGCGGCCCTGCCGCCGAAGGAGGCAACGCCCGCTGCCGTGTTGCCTGCGCTGCCGCCGGAAACTTCGATGGCCGGGCCCATGACGCCATAGAGCATTTCAGCGCGCTCTTCGTCGATGAGGTTCATGGAACCCTTGACCAGTTTTTCGCGGCGCACGAAGGCTTCGTCGACCTTGGCGATGACATCGACGATCGCGTTGCCAATGGTGAGGACATGTGTGGAATCTGACATGGGGCGCTGGTAGCGGAGGGCGCTTGCCGAAACAAGGGTTGCACCCTACTTATGCCCTCATGCTGACTGCCGCGTTCCGCGCCCTGGGCGATCTCACGTCACCGGATTTCCGCTCCATCCTGTTCAGGGCCGTTGGTCTTGCCATCGCTCTCTTTGCGGCAATCTTCCTGGCGCTGCAGGCGCTGTTCTGGTTCCTGACTTTCTTTTCGACGCCTTGGCTCGAGCAGCTTGCCGAAATTGGCGCCAGCCTTGGCCTCTTTGTGGCGTTCTTCTTCCTGATGGCGCCGGTGACGGCGATGTTCGCAGGACTCTATCTCGATGAGGTAGCCGCGAAAGTCGAAGCAAAGCACTATTCCGGAGACAGGATGGGACAGCCACAACCATTCCTGAAAGGACTATTTCTTGCGGTTCAATTCGGCCTGCTGGTGCTCGCCGTGAACCTTCTCGCGTTGCCGCTGGTGTTCACCGGCTTCGGCGCCATCGTGCTTGTGATGATCAATGCCTATCTGCTCTCGCGGGAATATTTCGAGATGGCGGCCATGCGCTTCATGGCCCCCGCCGAGGCGAAAGAGCTGCGCAAGGACAATGCCGTCAGTATCTTCACGGCGGGATTCCTGCCTGCCCTTTTGGCGCTGGTGCCCATCGTCAACCTCACAGTGCCGCTCTTTGCCACGTCCTATTTCGTGCATCTTTTCAAACAGGTGAAGCGCTCTTCGGTGTGAAGGGGCAGAGGTCGGCGATCAGGCAGCGCCAGCATTCCGGCCTCCGAGCCTTGCAGACATAGCGGCCGTGCAGGATGAGCCAGTGGTGGGCATGGCGCTTTTTGTCTTCAGGAACAATTTTCAACAGCCCCTGCTCCACTTCGCCGGGCGTTTTACCGGGAGCGAGATTGAGCCTATTGCCGAGGCGGAAGATGTGGGTGTCAACGGCGATGGTCGCTTCACCGAAGACATGGTTCAGCACCACATTGGCGGTTTTGCGGCCAACGCCGGGGAGCGCTTCCAGCGCCGCGCGGTCGCGGGGCACCTCGCCGCTATGCTCCTTCACCAGCCTGCGGCACAGCGCGATCACATTCTTCGCCTTGGTGCGATAGAGGCCGATGGTTCTGATGGCATCCCGCAACTTGTCCTCGCCCAATGCCAGCATCTCTTGTGGAGTTGATATCTTGGCAAAGAGCGGGGCTGTTGCCTTGTTGACGCTTTCGTCGGTTGCCTGAGCCGAAAGCACCACCGCCACGAGAAATGTGAAGGGGTTGACGGACTGCAGCTCTCCCTTCGGTTCCGGATTGGCCGCAGCGAAGCGCGCAAAGATTTCATCCACCACCGCTTGCGGCAATCTGCGCGGCGCCGGTTTCCGTTTCTTCACTTGCGATTTCACGGTTCCCACATAATCATGGGGACGTCATGCAAGGCAAGGACGAGACACTCCCCACTTGGGCCGTGACGCTCCGCCCCAACCGCTCGCTTTCGCGCGAAGGGTTGGCGACGATCATTGCCATTGTGGCGGGCCTCAATCTGGTGGCAGGCCTGTTCTTCTGGATCGTGGGGGCCTGGCCTGTTGTCGGCTTCATGGGGCTTGATGTGGCTCTGGTCTGGTGGGCGCTCAAGCGCAACTGGTCCGAGGCGGAGAGCTTCGAGCAGATCAGCATCACGGGCGATGAAGTGATCCTGCTGCGCAAGCCCTGGCGCGGCGAGCCCACATCCCGGCATTTCAACAGACGGTGGCTGCGTGTTGATCTTGAGTTCGATGCGGCCCGGGAGCTGGTGGGCAGGCTCTTTCTCGCCTATCGCGACAAGCGCCATGAGATCGGCTCTTTCCTCGGTGCGGAGGACCGGCAGTCACTGGCCAAGGCGCTGCGGCAGGCACTACAGCAGCCGGCGGTCAACTGATCGCCGATAAACTGCTTTAGCACATTGAATCTGGCGCATCTTCCGCTTCGCAGGTGATTCCACTTGCGCGCCCGATGTGCTAGCAAAATAACCGATCAAGAATCGGGTGGTTTGCCTCCCTTTGCCGCCCTAGCTTTGCGAGCATGACAACACCATCCATGCTTGACGACTATGCCACGGTGCGCGAGTTGATCGCCCATCTTTCCGGTTCCTACCGCGACCAGCCCTCGCTTGAGGCGCTGGCGCAGAAAATGCGGATGAGCCCCGAACATTTGCAGCGGCTTTTCACGCGATGGGCGGGGCTTTCACCAAAAGCCTTTATCCAGGCGCTGACGCTCAACCATGCGCGAACGCTCCTTGACGAGAATGCCAGCGTTCTCGATGCGGCGCTTGAGTCTGGCCTTTCGGGGCCAGGGCGATTGCATGATCTCTTCGTCACCCATGAAGGCATGCCGCCGGGCGCTTACAAGATGAGAGGTGAAGGATTGCAGATAGCTTACGGCTTCCACCCTTCTCCCTTTGGCTTGGCGCTGCTGATGGTCACTGAATTCGGCCTGTGCGGCCTTGCCTTTGCCGATCCCGGCGAGGAGGCAAAGGCACTCGCCGACATGAAAAGCCGCTGGCCATATGCTCAGTATACGGAGGATTCGGCGAGAACCGCTCCTGCCGCAGCCAAGATTTTTGCCGAACCGCGTTTCCGGCCTGGCGAACCTTTGCGCGTCACTTTCATCGGCACGGATTTCGAGATCCGGGTGTGGGAGACACTGCTCAAGATTCCAGTGGGCAAGGCTTCCACCTATGGCGCCATTGCGGAGCACATCGGCTCGCCCAAGGCGGCACGGGCGGTAGGCGCTGCCGTAGGTAAGAACCCCCTTTCCTTCGTCGTGCCCTGCCACCGCGTGGTCGGCAGCAATGGCGCACTGACCGGCTATCACTGGGGCCTCACCCGCAAACGGGCCATACTGGGCTGGGAGGCGGGGGCCGTGATGCGGAACTAGTTTTTCTAATGAATTGAAATCACTACATTTTCTGAGATAGGTGATAATTCTTTCAATTCCACCCTTGAAAAGACAGTCTTACGATATATCTTAAGACGTGTCGTAAGAGCTATCGTTCTCTAGCGATGGAATTGAAAGGAAAAATAATGAGACATCACAATCACGGACCCGGCCACCATTGGGGCTGGGGCCACCGCCACAAAGGCGGCCATGGCTGGAAACGGGGAGGCCCCTTCGCTGACGGCTCGCCCTTTGGACCCATGGGCGGACGCGGACGGCGAATGTTCGAGCAGGGCCATCTTCGCCTGCTGCTGCTGGCCCTCATCGCGGATACACCTTCCCACGGTTATGACCTGATCCGCAGCATCGAGGCCCGTTTTTCCGGCAACTATGCACCAAGCCCTGGTACGATCTATCCGACACTGACGCTGCTCGAAGAGCAGGAACTGATCGAGCCGGAAGAAAATCCGGGCACGAAGAAATCCTATCGCGCCACGGCCAAGGGTCGCGAACATTTGGCAGAGCACGCAGAAGAAGTGCGCGCCCTGATGGAGCGCATCAATGTGATGGCGGGCGCCGAAGAAACGCACCTGCCGCCGGAACCCGTGATGCATGCGGCCCGCACGCTACGCCATGCCGTCATGGGCAAACCCGGCGGCTGGAGCACGGAGGAGAGCACGCGCGTGCGCACGATCCTCGAAGATGCGGCGCGGAAGATCGTGGGCGAGAGCAAGTAGAAGCTCTCGCCTGCCATATCGTCATAAATGTTTGAACTGCCCGTCACAAAGCCCTGCTGGAATCCCCTCATAACCTTCCACAGGGCCGGCGGGAGCAGTGAAACAAATGGCGTCAATAAAGCCAATACAGCTTGTTCTTTTCGACATGGACGGCGTGTTGTTGAATTCCAAGGACAACATGAGAGTTGCCTGGGCGGCAGTTCAGCGCGAACTTCATGTGACGGTTCCATTTGAGCAGTATTTCGAAAAAATCGGAACGCCCTTCGCCGAAATCATGCGTGCGCTTGGCTTGCAGAAACTAGCAACTGAAGCGAGCCATATCTATTTCTCTGCCTCTCGCCAGCATGAGGCGCTGCTCAAGTGGTATCCCTCAATCAATGAGCTCTTGGTGAATCTGTCCCTCCATGGTCACAAGCTGGGCGTGGTAACTTCAAAAGACCGAAGCCGTGCCCGCGAACTCTTGAGCAAACTTCCGATAGTGTTCGATACGGTGCAAACTCCGGAAACCGGGTTGCGCGGCAAACCTGCCCCCGATCACATTCTCTTGGCCTGTGCTCTGACCAATACTGATCCTTCCGAAACACTGTTCGTGGGAGACATGCCCGTGGACCATCAGGCTGCCCGGAGGGCAGGTGTCCGGTTTTGCCATGCGTCGTGGGGCTACGGCGATGCGCCGGATGGCGATTGCGAAATTCTCATGCATCCACTGGAGCTTCTTCCCCATGCGACAGTGGGTCTGGCTGCATGAGAACAGTTGCAATCATTCCGGCTCGATACGCCTCAAGCCGTTTTCCAGGAAAACCACTTGCCGAGATACATGGCAAGCCCATGATTTGGCACGTATACGAGTCTGCGCGTTCGGTTGCGCCAATTGATGATGTCTATGTTGCGACTGACGACGAGCGCATCATTGGCGCTTGTGAAAGCTTGGGCATCAGCAGCTTTATGACTTCCGCAAAGCATGCAACGGGCACGGACAGGCTTGCGGAGTGCATCAATCGCATCGACGCCGATTTCATCGTCAACATCCAGGGCGACGAACCGATGATTGCGCCTGATGCCATAGAAAACGTAACGCTGGCCATGCAGTCCTGCGATGATCCAGCAGTGATGGCAAGCAACGCCTACTCCGTGCTTGGCGATCCACATGACGTGCTCAGCCATGATGTGGTGAAAGTTTCACTCACTGCCCGTTCGACAGCGCTGGCCTTTTCGAGGTACGCCATACCCTTCGCAAGGGGAGCGCGCGTGACCTATCGCAAGCAGCTCGGTCTCTATTGCTTCCGGCGCAAGGCGCTTGAACTTTTTTCCACTTTGAAACCCGGCCCGGTTGAACAAAGCGAAAGCGTGGAAATGCTGCGGTTCCTGGAGCATGGCCACCAAGTGCTGATGGTAGAGGTCGAAGATCGTTCCATTGCAGTCGATACACCTTTTGATCTTCAACGCGTACGCACCCTGATGGAAAAAGGTTTTGGCTGCACCGCCGCTTTCAGACAGCCTTTGTCAACCGAGCATAAGACATATGGGGTTTTCTGAGCAGGCTGCGCCCCGTAACGAAGGCGCTGCTGGAAATTTAAAGCGCATCAGCACCTGGCTCGGCAAGAATGACGCCCTCCATGCAGCGCTGAATGCCGCGCGACTAGACCGCTACGTCCTCTGGATGTGGCGGTGTTTAGAGGTTCGCGCCCATCTTCGCTGGAACAGGGATGGCTTTGAACATGAAATGGCACAGATCGGGCGGATCAACGGGCCGGCGCTGGTTGTAGGCAGCGCGCCAAATCCAATGCGGCCGGAAGGCGTCGACGCAAACTGGTTCCGCATCAGTGTCAACGCCTCACAGCTAGTACTCAATCACTTCGGCCTTCCGGAGCCTCACCTCACTATTTTTCAGCCGAAGATCAAGTTCAACGACCAGAACCGCCAAGCCTATTGGCGAGCACTGGCGGGATGTGGAACCGGGCATCTACTGTTCATGGTGAATGGCAAGAATGACGGCAGCATCGCGCCGTTCCTCGCTTCTCGCGGCTACCGGGCGCCTCGCATCAGCAATGTCAGGGAGGTGACCAAGACCGCGGTCATCGCCGACATCACGGGGCGCTATCTCCTGTCGCCCTTTGTCGGCCAACGCAGCGTTTCAAACGGCATCTTTGCCGCCATGCTTGCCCTGAAACTTGGGGCAAGGCCCGTGGTGATGTCAGGTTTCTCGATGGAGGACGGCTACTTTCACGCCGACCAACTTCCCGCCAAGCGCAATCATGTCGCGCCAGATCTCCTGGCCTGCAAGACCGCGGCAAAGCGGAACTGGCCACTCTATGCATCCGACCCGGCCTTTGCGGCGGTGACTGGATTGCCGTTGTGGCAAGTCAAACAAGTGAACTGAAGCTCCTGCTCCTTCACTCAGCCGCGAGCTTGATGCCCTCGCCCAGACCGCTGTCGAGAAGCGATGAGGCTTCGTCACCGAACTTCTTGAAGTTCTCGGCAAAGAGGCCGAGCAGCTTCAGGGCTGCGGCATCATAGGCAGCGCCATCGGGCCAGGCCTTGCGCGGATTGAGCACGGCGGGCGCCACGCCCGGCAGGGCGACAGGCACAGCATAACCGAAGTGTGGGTCAATCCTCATCTCGACATTTTCAATGTCGCCCGAGAGAACGAGGCCAATGATCTTGCGTGTCAGCGCCAATGGCATGCGGCGGCCGATGCCATAGCCACCACCGGCCCAGCCGGTGTTGATGAGGTAGCAGGGCACGTTGTGAGTTTCCATCCGCTTCTTCAGCATCGCGGCATAGACGGAAGGATGGCGCGTCAGGAAGGGCGCGCCGAAGCAGGCGGAGAAGGTAGCCTGGGGTTCGGCGATGCCGCGCTCGGTGCCAGCAACTTTCGCGGTGTAGCCCGACATGAAATGGAACATGGCCTGGTTGCCCGAGAGCTTCGCCACAGGCGGGAGCACGCCAAAGGCATCGCAGGTGAGCATGATGATGGCCTTCGGATGCGGGGCCATGCCGGTTGCACTGGCATTGGCGATTGCCGTGAGCGGATAGGCGGCTCTTGTGTTCTCGGTGCGGCTGCCATCCTTGAAGTCGGGCAACCTTGTTTCCGGATCAATGACGACGTTTTCCAGAACCGTGCCCCAACGGTTGGCGGCGGCGAAGATTTCGGGCTCGCTTTCGGCCGAGAGGTTGATGGCCTTGGCGTAGCAGCCACCCTCGAAATTGAAGACGCCCTCTTCCGACCAGCCATGCTCATCATCGCCGATGAGCATACGCTCGGGATCTGTTGATAGCGTGGTCTTGCCAGTGCCGGAAAGGCCGAAAAAGATTGCCGTGTCGCCAGCTTTCCCCACGTTTGCTGAGCAATGCATGGGAAGCACGCCGCGATCGGGCAGCAAGTGATTGAGTGCGGTGAAGACGGATTTCTTGATCTCGCCGGCATAATGGGTGCCGCCGATGAGGACGAGGCCCTGTCTCAGATCCATAGCGATAACGGTGTCGGACCTTGTTCCGTGTACGGACGGATTTGCCTTGAAGCCTGGCAGACAGATGATGTGGAGCTTCGGCGTGAAGGCTGCGCCCGCCTTGGGCTTGATCAAGAGGTGGCGGATGAAGAGGGCAGCCCAGGCCGTTTCGGTGATGACGCGGGTGTGCAGGGCATAGTCGGCATCAGCACCGCCCAGCAGATCCTGGACGAAGAGCGATTTGAGGCGGGCATGGGCCAGCATGTCGGCCTTCAGCTTCTCGAAGGCCTCCGCGCTCATGGACTGACTATTGGCCCACCAGACGGTGGCGGCGCTAGCCGCATTGTGGACGATGTATTTGTCCTTGGGGCTGCGGCCCGTGTGCTGGCCGGTTGAGACAATAAGGGCTCCTGAGGCTGAAACCTCTGCTTCCTCTCGGGCAATGGCCTGCTGGTAGAGCACGGCTTCAGGCGCATTCCAGGAAATGCAATTGGCCCAGCGCAGGCCCAAGCTTGCAAGCTCGGCGCGGATTACCGGGTCGATCAGGTCATTGACGGCATTCATGACGTTCCCTCCAGCGGACATTCTTCCTTGCGTCCTTTCTGGCGGAGGGAATGATTGATGTAAAGACGTATTTACATCATTGGTTGATGGTATCGCACATTAATTTTTGATGTTTTTCCATCTACCTCAAGGAGTTGGTGAACGGCCGTCCATCAGCCCTTGGGCTTTCAGGTCGCGCCAAAGGGCCTTGGGGATTTTCGCGGAGAGGGTCTTCACATTGAGGGCGACCTGCTGTGGCGTGACGGCCCCCGGAATGACCGAGACCACGGAAGGATGGGTGAGCGGGAAGCGAAGCGCTGCTTCCGGCAGCTTTACCTTGTGGGACTTGCAGACGGCTTCGATCTTCCGCACGCGTTCCAGAACATCCTTCGGGGCATTTTCATAATTGTAGTGGGCACCGGGTTTGGCGCCAGTTGCAAGAATTCCGGAATTGTATGGCCCGCCCAGAATGATGCCGATGCCACGCTTCTCGCAAAGCGGCAGGAAGGAATTGAGAGGCTCTGTCTGCTCCAGTAGCGTGTAGCGGCCCGCCAAAAGGAACAGATCGAAGTCGCCCTGCTCTGCCAACGTCTGACAGGCCTGCCATTCATTGACGCCCGCGCCAAAGGCCTTAATGACCTTTTCATCGCGCAGTTTCACCAGCGCCTTGTAGCCGGAAGACATCACTGTCTTGATATGAGTCTCGCGGGCTGCTTCCGAGCCATGGGTGAAGACATCGCAGTCATGGACCAGTAGAATATCGATCTCATCGACGCCGAGCCTTTCCAACGACGACTCGAAGGAACGCATGACGCCATCGTAGGAATAGTCAAAAATTTCGCGGCGCGAGGGCGTGTCAAAAAACTTGCCAATGCCGGTGCGTTCATGCGGTTTGCACGCCTGCAGGCGGCGGCCCACCTTTGAAGACAGCACATAGTCCTTGCGCTTCCTATCCCTGAGGAAGCGGTTGAGGCGCGTCTCAGCAAGGCCAAGACCATAGAGGGGTGCGGTATCGTAGTAGCGGAGACCCGCCTTCCAGGCGGCATCGAGGGTGGCTTCGGCGTCCTTGCCGGAAACGGCGCGATAGAGGTTGCCCAGGGGCGCTGAGCCAAAGCCCAGCTCGGTAAAATTGAGACTTGCGCCCGAGGGAGCCTTGAACGTCCGTTTCTTCATTTTCTGCATTTCTCCGCGTGGTTGCACTTGCCCAATGCTTGGGCACAAACTAGTATATCAGTTTGAATTGGACAGAACCACGAGCGTTATTGCAATGCAAGCCCCCGCCGCCGCGCCATCCACGATCCGCCTGAACCCGGCGGACAATGTAGTGGTCTCGACCCGCATCATCGAAAAAGGCGAGATGACGCCGGAGGGCATTGCCACGTCCGCAAAGATCATGCGCGGCCACAAGATGGCAGTAAAGCCTATTGCCCAAGGCGAGGCGATCCGGAAATTCGGACAAATCATCGGCTTTGCCAAGGCAGACATTCCACCGGGCGAGTGGGTGCATGAACATAATGTGGTGATGGGCGCGCTGGCTCATGACTATGCCTTCGCCCAGGCGGCAAAGAAGGAACCACTGCTGCCGGAGAAGGAGCGCGCTACATTTGAGGGTTATCGCCGCGCCAATGGCAAGGTGGGCACACGCAACTACATCGGCATCATGACGACGGTGTCGTTGCGCTGACACAAGACAATGGCTGCGTCATCGACTATCGCGGCGTCATCTTCGACACCTTCAAGCGCACGGCCTGGGGCTATGCCACCAACCCCAACATGGGCGGCGTGATGATGGTGGGGCTCGGCTGCGAGGGCTTCCAAATCCCACGCTTCAAGGAAGCCTACAAGGTGGAAGAGGGTGATACTTTCCGCACCATGACCATCCAGGAAACCGGCGGCACGCGAAAGACGGTGGAGAAGGGCGTTGCCACGGTTCGTGACATGCTTGCCAAAGTGAATGACGTGAAGCGCGAGAGATGCCTTGCTTCCGATCTTGTGATGGCGCTGCAATGCGGCGGCTCCGATGGCTATTCGGGCATTACCGCCAATCCGGCACTGGGTGCGGCGGTTGATATTCTCGTCAAGCATGGTGGTACGGCCATTCTTTCCGAGACGCCGGAGATTTACGGCGCGGAACATCTGCTCACGCGCCGCGCGGCGACGAAGGAAGTGGGGGAGAAACTCGTCTCCATCATCAAGTGGTGGGAGGACTATACCCGCCGCAACAACATGGAGATGAACAATAACCCATCTCCCGGCAATAAGCTGGGTGGGCTTACCACCATCCTTGAAAAATCCCTTGGCGCTGCGGCCAAGGGTGGCACAACCACGCTGCAGGCGGTCTACAACTATGCAGAGCCGGTGACGGCCAAGGGTTTCGTCTTCATGGATACGCCGGGCTATGACCCCGTGGGTGCAACGGGGCAGGTGGCGGGCGGGGCCAACATCATGTGCTTCACCACGGGCAGGGGTTCTGCCTATGGCAACAAGCCATGCCCCTCCATCAAGCTTGCCACCAATTCGGTTGTCTACAACAACATGATCGAAGACATGGACATCAATTGCGGCGACGTGATCGAGGGCGTGCCGCTGGAAGAAAAGGGCCAGCAGATTTTCGACATGATCCTCAAGACGGCATCGGGGCAGAAAACAAAATCGGAAGCGCTGGGCTATGGCGAGAATGAATATGTGCCGTGGTACATCGGCGCGGTGATGTAGCGCTCAATATTTTTCATTCCAGCTTGATTGTATCCGAAGTGACGCTGGGTTCCATCTCGCGCGATGCGTTCCGCATCGGATGGATGGAATGACGGATTTGATGTGAAGCTACCGCACCTTTCGGGGCGAAAGGTGCCTTTTGCACCCCCTTCAATTAATTCGACTGGCTCGCGCGGGAAACATCCCAAGGATCTACCATGAAAAGAGGGCCAACCTTGCTTTCGCTTATCCTGAAACTTGACAGAACCTGCGATGGTTCAAATGCCTCGCCGCGAAACTCTATGCTCTGCCACAATCCAACAACACCCCAGAGGGAACAAATATCATGTAGCGGATCTCTCAATGACATCGGGAAGGAAGATGCATGGCCGGTCATTTTGCTGTCTTCCGCCAACGCTGTTTCAAGCCTCGCGCACAGGTTCACGACAAGTGCCTCAACTTCGGCTTGGGTCATTTTCAGTTTCCAGTCTGCATTTTGGAGATTGTTCCAGAGCCGGTCTACTCGGGGGAGGTGCTCAAATATGTCACGGAGAGGCGGAGAAGCGATCATCGACTGCACTTGGCTCATATGCTCAACGCGCACAGCGCTATCCCGAGGCATAGGACACCAGGCACTGTAAAGCATTCCGGCCTGAACCAGCCGCATTCCGAATCCGAAGTGCAGCAATATCCCCGCGGTTCCCACCAAGTGGCTAACAAATGGCCGCCCGCTCGGCAGGAATCCGCCAACTGTCACATTGGCGGCCAGCCAATATGTTTCCTCAAGTATATCAATTTGGCCCTTGTCAAAATCTCGTGCGGCGGCAAGGCCAAGTAGTGCGACCAAATGCACCGGAACTTGCCCCGTATCTATGGCTTCCGCTGCCTGAGGCAGTTTCGAGCTATCCGAGGCGGCCAGATGAGACGCCCGATGACGATTTACGTAGTTTCGCAACGGTCCGAAGGATTTGCCGGTATCTTGCACATTCCACATGCTGCAGAATGTGGCGATCGACTGCTCGAGCGCCCGGACGTCCCATTGAAAGGCGAAGTGTTCGAGATCGCAGAAAAGGAAGGGCCGCCTGTGGTGATAGTGGGCCATCGCTTGTGACTCGACAACAGTATGATAGCCACGCTGCTTCATTGCCAAGGCATCGCTGATGTGAGCGTGGACGTTGAGGAGCCTGTGATCGAGAATTCCCTCAAGCGAGCAAATTTGCTGGGACATCAGCAAGCAGTGGAATTCCAAGAAATCGCTCTCCACCGAGGTCTTGCCAGTGAAATTTTCAACTGCCTTACCCATGTGCAGGTGCTCTTCCAACAAATGGGTGCCAGTTCCGTCACGCACGAATTCCAGCTTACCGCCACCAAAGTGAGCAATTTGAAATGGCTCATCTCCCCAAGTTATGACAGGGGAGACCGCGCCAACTCCATTTTCCTGCAGGCACTGCAAAAGCCTTGCGACCGTGCCCATCTGCAAGATGATATCATTGTCAACAAAAAGAATGGCGTCGCATTTCAATGGGCCGACCAATGATTTTCTCACTTCATTCTGCCGCCAGCGCCCTTTCAACCTTACGATTTCCAGCGGATCAAATTCTGCATGAGAACTTGGCAGGAACTCCGGCGGGAAATGGTCATCAATAGCGAGAATGATGGGCTCCCCTTGCCGCAACTCTCTTCGCACCGAACGAAGACTCTCGATAGTATATGAGTACCGTTCCCTTACCGTCATGAGTGCGACCAGCGTAGGTTCAGCGCCGCGTCCCGCCGGGGCAGGGACCTTAACATTCTTCGAAAGTTCGACGAGCGACGTCATGATGTGCCGGGTTTTTGAATCTTGCGCGAAAGAATGATTACGCGGCTCAGTGAGAAATTCAACGGTGCCGCTGGGTGGGCTGCCCTGCTGCTGGCGAGCAGAACGACCCTACGCACCGTACTACCTCACCTTTCGGGGTGCCAGCGGCTTTGCGCTAAGAGGATCTTCAGGCCATGAATGTTTGGGATAGCGGCCGCGCATGTCTTTCCGAACATCGAGGTAGGCATCGCGCCAGAAGG
>JAIBJH010000012.1 GCA_020029455.1 Hyphomicrobiales bacterium | reverse complement strand
AGCTGCTCATAGACGCGCTTCATCACTAAGGGGTGGCGATGGCCCGTGTTGACCACGGCAATGCCGCCGCCGAAGTCGATGTAGCGGTTGCCTTCGATGTCCCAGATTTCTGAATTTTCGGCTTTGGCCGCCATGACCGGCGCACCCATGCCGACGCCCCGCGATACGGCTTTGGCGCGGCGCTCCACCCATTCCTTGTTGTTGCCGATGGGGACTGTGACGGGTGCGTTCATAATGGGACTCCTTTGAGCAAATCCCGCGAAAGTTGGAGACTTTCGCGACAAGGATTTGCTCCAAAATATTTGCTTGGCGCGATTCCTTTTCGGCAAGCCGGAATTGGCTTGCCGGGAAGCGCGCTGGGTTTGGTGGGGCTTTTACGCCGCGTCTTGCAGACAGGCAAATGGAGGAGATGGAGCCAGTTGAATGTGACAGGTGATACGAGTTCAGTATAAGTTTGGCCCGGAGTTCAAAATGCCAACCGCCCAACTTGTATCTGTTTCACTGCCTGATTTCGGAGTGCCAACCGTCGAGCCTCAATTGGGCCGGGCCATCTATGACAAGCGCCACAAGCGCCTCATCAAAGCTATGAAGAAAGCGGGATACGATGCGCTGGTGATCTATGGCGACCGCGAGCATGTGGCGAATATTTCATGGGCGAGCGGTTATGATCCACGCTTCGAGGAAGCGCTCTATGTTGTGGTGCCGGGGCGCACGCCCACCTTGTTCGCAGGCAATGAGGGCTATCCATACGCCGAGACAGCGGAAGGAAATTTTGAGCGCGTGCTTTGGCAGCACTTGAGCCTCATGGGCCAGCCCCGCGACAAGGAAAAACCCTTGCGCAAATTGCTGAAGTCGGCAGGCCTGAAGAAAGGCATGCGCATCGGCATCGCCGGATGGAAAAGTTTTGAAACGGAAGAGGGCAAAGCCGATGATCAGTGGTTCGAGACGCCGCACTATTTGGTGAAAGCACTGGAGCGTTTCGGTACGGTTGCGAATGCCGCCCAGCTTTTCATGAATCCGGTAGATGGCTTGCGCGTCATCAACGAGGCCGAACAACTGGCGCGCTTTGAATATGCTGCAACGCTCACATCAAATGCGCTGAAGCGTTTCATCCTCGGCGCAAAGCCCGGCATTACCGAATATGACGCCTGCCGCAACATGGGGCTCGATGGCTTCCCGCTCTCAACGCACATCAACATGTGTGCAGGCCCCCGCGCCAAATATGGCCTGCCGAGTCCCTCCATGCGCAAGCTGGAGGAGGGCGATCCCATTGTCGTGGGGCACGGTCTCATGGGTGCGCTCAATTGCCGTGCGGGGTTTCTGGTGAAGGAGGCGCGCGGCCTGCCGCCCGGCGCCGATGGCTATCTAGAAAAGCTGGTAGCACCTTACTTCTCGGCCGCCGCTGCCTGGTATGAAACAGTCGGCATCGGCGTGAGGGGCGGTGACATCTACAAGGCCGTTATGGAACATGTGGGCGATCCCTTCTTCGGTGTCGGCCTCAATCCCGGTCATCTCATTCATTTGGATGAATGGGTGCATTCACCCATCAAGAAGAAGAGCAAGATGAAGCTGAGGTCGGGCATGGCGTTGCAATGCGACATCATCCCGGCCACAGGCACCGACTATTTCACCTCCAACATCGAGGATGGCATCGCCCTAGCCGATGAAAAACTGCGGACCGAGCTGGCTACAAAATTCCCGGAGATGTGGGGAAGGATCGAGAAGCGCCGCGCCTTCATGGAAGGCGTGCTCGGCATCACGCTGAAACCGGAGGTGCTGCCCTTCAGCAACATCGCGGGCTGGCTTCCGCCCTATTGGCTTTCTCCTGAACTTGCCATGGCGATGCGGTGACAGAGCTCGTCCGGCAGACCGCAACTGAAATTGTCGCGTCCCTGCGAAAGGGTGACGTGACATCGCTTAACTGCCTTGATGCCCTTGGGACGCGGATTGCGGAAGTAAATCCGAAGGTCAATGCCCTGGTGACGCTCTGTTTCGACAGGGCCCGTGACCATGCTAAGGCATTAATGAAGAAACCTGTCGGCGAGCGTGGAACGCTGTGTGGGCTGCCGGTGCCCATCAAGGATCTTGTCGATGTGGCGGGTGTGCGCTCGACGCAAGGCTCGCGTATCTTTGCTAACCGCATCGCCGAGGAGAGCGACATTCTGGTGAAGCACCTCGAAGGCGAGGGCGGCATCATCTACGCCATGTCCAACACGCCGGAGTTCGGCGCGGGCGCTCAAACTTTCAATGACGTTTTCGGGATCACCCGCAATCCGTGGAACACGGCGCTGACGCCGGCGGGTTCATCGGGAGGCGCTGCCGTGGCGCTGGCAACCGGCATGGCCTGGCTCGCCCATGGTTCAGATCTTGGTGGCTCGCTCAGGAACCCCGCAAGCTTCTGTGGCGTTGTGGGCTTGCGGCCATCACCGGGACGCGTTACCTGTTCGCCGGGAACGGTGATCGACGGCACGTTGGGCGTTGAAGGGCCGATGGCGCGCAATGTCTCTGATCTTGCTCTCATGCTTGATGCCATGAGCGGAAGGGAGCCCGGAGACCCGCTTTCTTTGCCCAGGGAAAACAAGAGCTTCCGGTCACACCTTGAATCTGTTTCTAAACCGAAACGAATTGCCGTGTCGAAGGATATGGGCGTCACACCGGTCGATCCGAAAGTTGCTGAAATCGTTATGGCGGCAGCGCGAAAATTGGAAGGTCAAGGCGTCATTGTTGAAGAGGCCCATCCCGATCTGCCCGATGCCATGAACTGTTTTCAGGTGCTGCGCGCGGCTGGCTATGTGGCCGGCATGTTGCCGCTCCTTGAGAAACACCGCGACCTTTTGAAGCCGGAAGTGATCTGGAATATCGAGAAGGGCCTCAAACTGTCGGGCGAGGATATTGCCCGTGCCCAAGGTCAGCGTGCCACGCTCTTCCGCAACATGCATTCGTTTCTGGAGCGTTACGATGCGCTTCTTTGCCCGACGACCATCGTGCCGCCATTTCCAGTAGAAGAGCGCTATGTGAAGCACTGCAATGGCGTGGAGTTCGAATCCTATATCGACTGGCTGCTGATCGTTGCGGTCGCGACTCTTTCTATGTGCCCCGCCATTTCCATTCCCTGCGGCTTCACCAAGACAGGCTTGCCGGTAGGATTGCAGATCATCGGCCCAAACCGGGGAGAGGCGAAATTGCTGCAAGCGGCAAAATTCGTGGAAGATGCCTTGGCGCTGGATGCCCTGACGCCCATTGATCCGCGCGGCTGATGCCGGAACTGGCCCCCATCCTGCCGGAGCTGCGTGCCTGCGCGTTGTGTGAGGACTTGCCTTTCGGGCCGAAGCCGATTTTCCAGTTGCACGAAGAAGCGCGCATTCTGGTGGCGGGGCAGGCGCCGGGGCGCATCACCCATCACAAGGGCAGGCCCTTCGACGATCCATCCGGCGACAACCTCCGCCGCTGGATGGGGATTGACCGCGGCACCTTCTATGACGAGCGCAAGCTCGCCATGCTGCCCATGGGGCTCTGCTATCCGGGGAAAGGCAAGGGTGGCGATCTGCCGCCCCGGCCACTGTGCGCCGAAACATGGCGGGCAAGGGTGCTCGATCTGCTGCCGAACATCAGGCTCACGCTGGTGATCGGGCAGTACTCCCATGCCTGGCATTTACCTGAACTTGCAGATTCTACTCTCACCGAGCGCGTCCGCAGTTGGAATGGCGGAATTGTCATTCCGCTGCCGCATCCTTCCCCGCGCAATGGCGTATGGCAGAAAGCAAATCCCTGGTTTGCGGCAGAGCTCTTGCCTCGCCTGCAGCAGAAAGTGCAAGAAGCATTGGCATGACAAGTGATTTGCTGAAGCATCTGCGTGTGTTCGAGCCTCAGCCCGGCATCCTTGCTTTTTATGATGGACGCGTTGAAGGCCACCAGTTTGCGAGTGAGCACAACTGGGTGGATGACGGCGCGCTGTCGCTGGGCATTGCGAGCTACGCCATTCTGCGTGGGAAAGAAGCCGTCATCTATGACACGCACATCACCGTGCCCCATGCGCAATTCATCCGCGAAACATTGGCGGCGCGGGGCGTCACCAAATTCATAGTCGTCCTGAGCCATTGGCATCTCGATCATGTGGCGGGAACGGAAGCCTTCGCCGATTGCCCGGTAGTTGCCAATCGCAAAACCTTCGAGCATCTGCGCCTGCACAAGGCGGCGATCGAGGCGGGCACGCACCACGGGCCTCCCGCCATCAATCCGCTCATTTTGCCCGACACCTTGTTCGAGCGCCGCAAGGAAATGATGGTTGGTGATCTCCGCATGGAATTGATCGAGGCCAACATCCACAGCGACGATGCAACGGTGATCTGGATTCCTGATTTGGGCGTGCTGCTGGCGGGCGACACCATGGAAGACACCGTCACCTATGTCGGCGATCCAGCGGCTTTCGACACGCACCTTGCTGACCTCGACCGGCTGGCAAACCTCAAGCCCGATTTCATTCTCCCCAATCATGGCGATCCGGAGATCATCGCGGCGGGTGGCTATGATGTGGGGCTCGTGAAGGCCCAGCAGCAATATATCCGCATGCTCAAGCGCTGCCATGGTGATGCGGCCCTACGCGAGCAGCCGTTGGAGGAATTGATTGCAGGGCCATTGTCGCGCGGCTGGGTTAGCATGTTCGAACCCTACCGCGCCGTTCACAAACAGAATTTGGAACGTGTGCTGGAACTGGGAGAAGCCCCATGGCAAGCGTGAGCGACTGGCACGAGCTGCAATACAAGCCGAGTCTCACCGTGAAGAACGCGGCGTCGGTTGCTCCCGGCTGGCGCAGGCGCTCGGCCGTAACACGCGAACGCATGCCACCCCTTGGCGATTTCAAATATGGCCCGCACCCGCGCGAAAATTTTGACCTGTTCCGTGCGGCAAATGCCAAGGGAACTGTCGTCTATGTTCACGGCGGTTACTGGCAGCTCTTTTCAAAGCTGGAATTCTCCTTCGTAGCGGAAGGTTTCGTGGACCAGGGCTATTCGGTGGCGCTCATCAACTATCCGCTCTGCCCCGATGTGCCGCTCGTCCATATCCGCAATAGCGTGCAGCGGGCCTTCGCGGTAATGTGGTCAAAAGTGCTGACTGAAGCAGAACGGCGCGTAGTGGTCGTGACGGGCCATTCGGCTGGGGGCCATCTCGCGGCACTGCATCTTGCAACCGATTGGACGCACTTCAATCTGCCCGAAAATCCCATTGCAGGTGTCGTCTCGCTATCGGGCGTCTTTGATGTTGCGCCCCTCATTCATACCTCCATCAATGATGCGCTGCGCCTGACGGAGGAAACCGCCTCTCCCCTCAATCTCATGCGTGATCAGCCCAAATGCGCAGCGCCCTTGCTGCTGGCGGTCGGCGGCGATGAGCCGGAGGAGTTCCACCGCCAGTCCGAAGACCTTGCCAAGGCGTGGGCGGCACTGCAGCCCAACGTCCTCTCATTACCGGGCGTTAATCACTATACGATAGTCGATCATCTGGCGGAGCCCGGCGGCATCCTGAACCGGGAAGTGATCGCCATTGCGAATTGGGCGCACCGCCGCTAAACGGCACTCCTGAAAAACGAGGGAGCGAACACAATGACATCGACCACCTTGGTCAACCGTCTCTGGCCGCAGGGCCTGACCCAGCCTTGGGCGCGCACGATAGTACTGGCCATTGCGGGAAGCTTGCTTGTGGCAGGTGCCGCCCAGGTGACAGTGCCCATGTGGCCCGTTCCCATGACATTACAGACACTTGCCGTGCTCGCCGTGGGTGCCGCCTATGGCGCAAGGCTCGGAGCCGCGACGCTCGGCCTCTATGCCCTGGAAGGTGCGATTGGCCTGCCCTTCTTCGCCGGCGGCAAAGGCGGCCTCTTTGACGACAAGCTCGACTATTTCCTCCCCGCAAGCTCCATGGGCTACGTGGTGGGCTTCATAATTGCCGCCTGGCTGGTGGGCAAAATGGTGGAAGACGGCTGGGCTGACACCATTGCCACCACCATCGCGGCAACCATTGCCGGGGCGATTGCCCTCTATGTGCCCGGACTCGTCTGGCTTGCCATCTGGGCCTCTGTCTCCATGGACATGGACTCGGCCACGGCCATGTCATCGGCGGTCTCCTGGGGGCTCTACCCCTTTGTGATCGGCGACATTCTGAAAGCAGTGATCGCTGGGCTTGCCGTTCCCGCCGCTGGCGCCGCCTTCGCCAGGAAGACATAAGTCTCAAAGTTTCAGCTGTGATTGAGTGTTTTGCAGCCGGCGGTCTATTGACCGCCGGTTTGCTGTTGTAGGGGCGAAAGCTCCGCGCAAACTTCAAGCACTTAACTGCCGGTGCATGATTCATTTCTGCACGGAGCAAGAACTTGAAGGCCTGGTGTTTAGCGCGCTTTCCGACCGCGTCTAATCACGCGGCCGGGCTTGCGGGCCTCTTTCTTGGATTTCTCATTGCCGTGCTGTCGCCTCCGCACGCTTGGGCGGGCACGGTCGCCTGTACAGCGAGCACAGGGTTCACTAACTGCGTGCGCATCACCTATTCGGGAGGCCTCCAAAGCTGGACCGTTCCGGCGGGTGTGACAACAGTCCAGGTGAAGGTGTGGGGTGCGGCTGGCGGTGGCGCCAATTCATTCTATTGGGGGCAGCAGGCTAAAGGCGGCGGCGGTGGCTATTCAATAGGCTATCTTGCTGTCATTCCGGGACAAACCCTTTCGCTTGTTGTGGGCCAAGGAGGTCAGCTCAGCTCCACATCGACAACCTATGGCGGAGGTGGTGCCGGTGGTACCGGCGGCGGCAGCATAATGCGCTATGGCTCAAGTGGCGGCGGTTACTCGGGCATTTTTGCTTCCTCCACTCTAACGCAGGCAAACGCCCGCATCATCGCCGGCGGCGGCGGTGGCACTTCGCCGGGGGCAGATACCTTTACGCAAGGAACGGGAGGCGGCGGCGGCACCACCGGTGGGCAAGATTCCTTTCCGGCATTGTCTGGGCGTGGCGGCTCGCAAGCCGCAGGCGGTGCGGCTGCAAACGGCGCCAATGAGTGCCTGAGCCAGCCAACCGCCGGCAGCGCGCTGCAGGGTGGAACCGGCGCCATCACCGATGGAACCGGCGAAGGTGGTGGTGGCGGTGGCGGCGGATATCATGGCGGCGGTGGCGGCCTCTGCCAGAGGATTCCCAGCAACAATCAGAACGGCGGTGGCGGCGGCGGATCGGGCTATCTCAGCGCCTCGATTTCTTCTGGAAGCATGACGAACGGTGCAAATGCCACAAACATAGTTGGTGTTGATTGCACTGGCACGACCGCATCAGGCGGCAGCTCGGATGCGCACTATTCCTCCGGCATTGGCCAAGGCAGCTGCTTTGCCGCAGGCGGCAACGGCGAAGTCGTCATCCAGTACGGAATGCCGACACTGACACTTGCGAAGACAGTAACCAATGACAATGGCGGCTCGGCTGCAGTTACAGCATGGACCTTGCAGGCTGCGGGGCCAGTCACAATTTCAGGCACATCCGGATCGGCGGCAGTCACAGCCGTTTCCGTCAATGCCGGAACCTACGCCTTGTCTGAGTCTGGCGGGCCATCCGGCTATGCGGCGGGAAGCTGGTCCTGCACGGCGGGAATATTGTCGGGTTCAAACCTGACACTTTCTGCAGGCCAAAACGCAACCTGCACCATTAACAACAACGACACCGCTCCCACGCTGACGCTGGTGAAAACCATTTCGGGAGATACGACACCATCAGCTGTTTCTTCCTTCACCCTGACGGCTGCAGGGCCTGTCACCATCAGCGGTGTGACCGGAGCAGGCACCGTTACCAATGCATCCGTTAACGCAGGCACCTATGCATTGTCGGAATCCGGCCCCTCTGGCTATACCGCTGGCGCCTGGTCCTGCACGGCTGGAACGCTCTCAGGCTCTAGCCTCACCTTGAGCCTTGCCCAGACGGCATCCTGCACCATCACCAACACGCGGTTGCCCACCGTCGCCGTCCAGAAGGTGACGACCGGCGGCTTCGGCGGCCCATTCGATTTTGCCGACACAAATATCACGGGCAGCTTTCCTATTATCTCGACAACGGTTGCAGGAACGGCCCAGCCCGCCGCGCCCACCGCGCTTGTGGCAACGCTCAGTGCTGAGGCCACCATCACCGAAACATCAAGCCTTGCCTGGCTGGCAAGTGGCGTTTCCTGCAGTGATGCCAATGCGACGAACTCGGGCAATACAAACCCGGTTGCAACCGCAAGCGCCGGATCGGTGACAATTCCCGCTACTGCAAACCGGGCCGGCGCCATCATCACCTGTGTATTCACGAACACAGTCGCCGCACCGTCCTTGAGTATTGCAAAGAGCGCCAATGTGCCGGGGCCTGTTAATGCAGGCGATGTCATCACCTACACCTTCCGGGTGAAGAACACCGGAAACGTCACGATAACCGGCATTGGCGTGAATGACGTGTTTGGCGGGTTGGGAACCGATCCGGTTCCAGGCTCTGAAATTCTGATTGCTGATGTCGCGCCCGCAAATGACTCAAGCGACGGAACAAGCGGCCCCGATGGCTCCTGGGACCAGCTGGCGCCCGGCGATGAGATCGAGTTTACCGCGACCTATTCCGTGGTGCAGGCCGACATTGACGCCCAGTAGGGTAGGGAGTGCTTGTTTCCCTGGTGCCGGGAAAGGACCGAAGGCGGATGGTCGGAGTGAGAGGATTCGAACCTCCGACCCCCTGCTCCCGAAGCAGGTGCGCTACCAGGCTGCGCTACACTCCGAACTCTGAATTTTCGGGCTTTTGCCGATTTGGGCAATTATGGTCAAGCCATGATTTCCAAGGGAGCGATATGTGTTGATCCATAACAGCGGATTTAGGAAACCGGCCGAATTCGAGCGGCACGACCGAACCTGGATGATCTGGCCCCATCGAGGGGACTTGTACGGAGCGAAGCTGGGTGCCGTGCAGCGGGAACATCGCAACATCGTCGAAGCAATTTCACAGTTTGAGCCAGTGACGGTCGTGGTCCATCCTGAACACGCAGGCGCGGCGCGGGTGAGCCTCGGCAATCTCGCCGAAATTGTTGAGTTTCCGGTTGATGATTTCTGGACGCGTGATTGTGGACCATCCTTTATCACGAACGGGCATGGAAAACTCTCAGGCGTCGATTGGCGCTTCAACGCCTGGGGCGGCAAGCATTCGCCCTGGGATAAGGATGATCGTCTGGCCGCTCGCATCCTCGCCCATGTGGGCGCTGAGGCCCGCCGTTCCTGGTTGACGACTGAAGGCGGGTCTTTCGCACTCGATGGCGAGGGAACCCTCATTGTCACCGAAACCAGCATCCTCAATCCCAACCGCAATCCGGGTGTCAGCAAGGCGCTTGCCGAATCCGAATTGAAGGCGATGCTCGGTGTTGAGAAAGTCGTGTGGCTGCCGGGCGATCCCATGGACAAGGAAACGGATGGCCACATCGATGCCATCGGCGCCTTTGTGCGCCCTGGCCTTGTGCTGTTCGAGACAAATCCCGATCCTGCCGATCCCCACAGCTGGATCCTTGCTGAAAACCTGGCCTGCCTGCGCCGCGAGACAGATGCGAAGGGCAGGGCTTTTGATGTCATTCCGTTGGAGGAAGCCATCGAGGCCGAAGTAACGAGCGAGGCCTTCTGCCGCTCATACCTCAATTTCTACATCGCCAATGGTGGCGTCATCATTCCCGGCTTTGGTGTTGCAGGCGACGCTCGCGCGCTGGCGACAATTCAATCAGCATTCCTGGATCGCAGGGCCGTGATGGTGAACGTCAACAACATCGCCGCTTTCGGCGGCGCCATTCACTGCATCACACAGGAACAGCCCGCAATCGCCTAACCCGGATACCAGATCTTGCGTGGATCATTGGCGCTGCGGCTGTAGGTCCAGGCAGAATCGATGAGCTTGGCGAGGTCATAGACCGCCTGCCAGCCTAGCGCATATTTCGCCGCCGCATTGTCCATCCAGTTGGAATGATACTGGCTCGGGATTTCAACCGAGGGCAGGCCATAGTTCTGTTTGAGGTGGCGCGCCACCTCGCCATAGTCGACAGGCTCGTTCATGCAGACATTGTAGAGCTTGCCCTTGGTTGTGGCATTGCCGATTGCAAGTGCAATCGCCTCGACAAA
This sequence comes from Hyphomicrobiales bacterium, assembly GCA_020029455.1. Taxonomy (GTDB): domain Bacteria; phylum Pseudomonadota; class Alphaproteobacteria; order Rhizobiales; family Aestuariivirgaceae; genus Aestuariivirga. The sequence goes on along the minus strand of JAIBJH010000012.1, from coordinate 12,910 downwards.
ATCATCGACATGGACAAAGTTGCGCTTGAGCGGGCGCCCATGGGCATCGAGGAGCAGGGGGACAGTGCCCGTTTCGAAATAGCGCCTGGCATCATCCGGCGGCACAAGATTCTTCCACGCTGGACCACCAAACACATCATCACCGAAGGACAGGCTATATTTGAAGTCATCCTTTTCCATGATCCACGGCGCGCGCAGGCAACACGTGTTGATGCCGTGCTGGATGTGGAACTGCTGCAGCATCACCTCTTCGAGTACTTTCGAAAGCGCATAGCAGCCGGGATAAGCCATGTGGGGCGTTGCCTCCGTCACAGGTGCGCCATGGTCGTAGAAGAAATGTCCGACCGCAGCGTCGCCGCCGATCAGGATGAATTGCTGGGCGGCCTTGCTCAATCGGAATTCTTCAAGAAGCCAGAACAATCCCTTGACCGCCACATCCATCACATCGTCAGGCGTCTCCTTGCAGGTGGCGAGATGCACAACATGGGTCACATCCTTTGTCGCTTCGCGCGCACAAGCCCGGTCGGCGATCGTACCCTTGACGACATCGACACCTTCAATGGTGCGGTTATGGCAGAGCGCGCGCAGTGAGGCGTTCCTGAACCGAGCATCGGCTTTCAGATGGGCAATGAGGCGGCGGCCGACTTTTCCTGTAGCGCCGGTGATCAGGATGTTCATGGCGTCACTTCGTCCCATGGCGGGGCATGCTCGGGACTGAGGAGCCGCATGTTGCGATTGAGGCTGTCGAACTGCGCCATCGCGCCGGATGAGAGAGAGAGTTTTGCCGCCTCAAGGTTCTCATGGATGCGAGCGAGGTTCGAGGAAGTGGGGATCACGGTGAAATCCCGTGCCATGAGCCAGGCAAGCGTGACTTGTGCCGCAGTCGCGCCATGTTCAGCGGCGATGGCCTGAATGGCCGGATCTTCCGCCACCCGTCCCAGCGCCAGCGGCGAGAAGGCTGTGATGTGGAGTCCCTTGGACCTTGCGAGTGCCGTCATCTCGCGATTCTGGTGGAAGGGGTGAACTTCAATCTGAAGTTCCGAGAACTGCCCAGGCCCCGCGATTTCCTCCGCCTGAATGAGGAGAGGCCGCGTGAAATTCGAAAGCCCGATGCTGCGCGCATAGCCGAGCTCCCGCGCCTTGATAAGGTCTTCGATATAGGAGGCCATCTGCACTTCATTCTTGGGCGAAGGCCAGTGGATCAGCAGCAAGTCCACATAGGATGTCCGCAGCCGCTCCAGGCTTTCCTCGACGGTCGGCATGAACATGAGGCGCGTCAGGTGCGGCGGCTTCACTTTTGTAGTGATGAAAATTTCCGGGCGGGCAATACCTGATGCCGCAATTGCCGCCCCCACCATCGCTTCGTTCTGATAACCTTGAGCCGTGTCGATGTGACGGTAGCCCGCTTCCAGCGCAGCTTCCATGCAGGCGCGGCCCTCACGGCCGCGGCGCATCCACGTACCATAGCCGATCTTCGGCATCTGAAGATGGGCTGCTGCCATACTCAACTCCCGCAATTGTCAGACAAATAAGACAATTATGAAGAAGAGTCTATGGCTAGTCACCGGCGCGTGCCTTTGCCAATCCACTTGCCGATCATGTTGTCGGAGTTTTCCAGCAGTTTGCGCACCGCAACGCGCGCGGCATTGGGCTTCTGCTGCCGGATCGCCTTCTCGATGTTGTTGTGGAGGTCCTGGGCGTGGTGGAGGTCGCCCGCCTCGACGGTGATCAGCACGAAAAGGTTCTTGAGCGCCGAGTCGATCATCACGCCCAGCGGCAGCAGAAGTTCATTGCCGGAGGCCTTCAGGATCTCGACATGGAAGCGCACATCCGCCGCGGAACGCTCTGCAAGGTTCGGGGCTGTTGCCATCCGCTGACAGGCAATGCTGATCTGCTCCATCTGCTCTGCGGAACGATACTCGGCCGCCAGCGCCGCTGCCTCAGGCTCAATAATATGCCTGAACTGCTGCAGCGACCTGAGGATGTTGGCGCGGTTCGGGCCGGAGGTGTACCAGGCCAGCACTTCGTGATCGAGAAGGTTCCAATGCTCCCTGGGCTCCACCCGGCTCCCGACCTTGGGGCGGGATGTGAGCAGGTTCTTGGCCGCCAGCATCTTGATGGCCTCGCGCACCACCGAGCGGCTGACCCTGAAATCCAAGGCCCAGCGCGCTTCATTGGGAAGGATGCCGCCTGGCGGAAATTCTCCTCTGACGATACGCGTGCCCAGTGCTTCGGCAACCGCCGCATGGGCGCTGCCGCCGCGCGGAAGGGGAATATGCCCACTGCTGGCTATTCGTTTTGCCTGTCCCAGTCCTGTCCCCTTGCGCAGCTGCGCTGTTTTAACCCGCATTGCGGTTGCCCATTCTCCTGTTGCTCATACCTTGTTCTGGCCATCTGCCAAAACACAATTCCCCGTCTCGCCAATGGAGGGCTAACATGTTTCTGGGCCAGGGCCGCTCCCTATTCTTGCTGGCGGAAGTTGCGTATGCGCTCGAAGGAAACCGCAAACAATATGGCCCCGCCGATGAAGCAGCCCTGCCAGAAGGCATTGATGCCGAGAAGACCGAGGCTGTTCCGGATAACTTCGATGAGGGCCGCGCCAATGAGTGCTCCGGTCGCCGTGCCGACGCCGCCGCTGAGCGCTGCTCCGCCTATAACGGCCGCCGCAATCACTTGAAGTTCAAGTCCTGTTCCGATGTTGGTGGTAATAGCGCCCAGCCAGCCTGTCTGGACGATGCCGGCAACGCCGGCCGACAGCGACGAAATCATGTAAACCGCGACCTTGATCGGGCGCACGGGAACGCCAGTCAGTGTTGCAGCATGCTCGTTGCCGCCGATGGCATAAACATAGCGGCCGAACCTCGTCCAGCGCAGGACGAAGCCGGTGATCAGCGCCAGGATGATCATGTAGATGACTGGATGAGCGACCTCAATAACACGCCCAAACGCCTCGAAACTTATTGCTCCGCCGCCCAAGGCCAAAAGCAGCTCATGGTCCGGGCCGAACTGGAACACCACCGTATTGCCTGATGCCACCATGGCCAGGCTTCGGGCGATGGAGAGCGTTGCCAGAGTAACCACAAAAGACGGCATGCCCACATAGGCTATGAGTATGCCGTGAACAAAGCCAACCGCCAGCGATGCAGCAATTGCAGCGGCTATGCCAACCTCAATGCCGTAGCCTGCGTGCATGGTTACACCCAGCACCATGCTGCACAATACGAGTACGGAACCCACCGAAAGATCGATGCCTCCGGTGATAATCACCAATGTCATGCCGAGTGCAATGATTGCAACGAAGGTGACGTTCCGGGTGATGTTGTAGATATTCTTCTGAGTGCCGAAGGAGTCTGTTGCGTAATAGAGGAATACGCAAGCGCAGACCAACGCGATAAAAACCCAGAAGGTTTGGCTGCCCAGCTTTTCCGCCAGCCAGCTCTGCTGCCTCTGCTCAATGGTTTTTTCGAGGGCCGTCGTCATCGTCGACATTTGATACCTTCCACGATCCAAAATCCAGTACTCATGACACCTGTTCGATGGCGCCGGTGATCAAGCCGGTGACTTCCTCGGGCGAAGTCGCCACAATTTTCTTGTCCGCCACCTTACGGCCCCGGCGCAGAACGATGATGCGGTCCGCAACCGAAAAGACGTCGGGCATACGGTGGCTGATCAGCACGACGGCAATGCCCTGATCGCGCAGCTGCCGGATGAGATTAAGGACTTCCGCAACCTGGCGCACCGAGATCGCGGCAGTGGGCTCGTCCATTAGCACCAACTTGGCGTTCGATAGCCGCGTGCGGGCGATAGCCACCGCCTGGCGCTGGCCGCCGGACATCTGCTTGACCAGATCGCGCGGCCGAGTTTCCGACTTAAGCTCGGCAAAAATCTGCGCGGCGCGCTTGTACATCGCGGGATAATTAAGAATCTGGACGGGCCCCATCCATTTACGCATCTCACGGCCAAGAAAGACATTGGCGGCGGCTGTGAGATTGTCGCACAGGGCAAGATCCTGGTGGACGATTTCAATGCCGTGCTGGCGGGCCTCGACAGGCCTGTGCATGACAATTTCCTTGCCTTCAAGCTGCATCGACCCGTGGCTCGGCCGGTAGTTGCCGGCAATCATTTTGACAAGAGTTGACTTGCCCGCGCCATTGTCACCCATCAGGCCGACGACTTCACCGGGCTCGATCGACAGGGAAACATCGTTCACCGCCTGAATGGCGCCAAAATGTTTTGAAATGTTGGAGAGTTGAAGAACAGGCAATCTTTGACGAGCCTCCCGTGTATTGACAGCCTCCGTATTCTTGATTGTTTCTGGCGGCCGCAGTGCATGTGGATTTAACCAAACAGCGTGCCGCCGTCAACGAATTGTCCAGCCACTTGCATGATTTGCCGAATAAATCAGTATTATCGTACAAATGGATTGACGGGCGCGCCGGGCCGATATTAGATAGTCCGGCAAGAAGCGTTTGCAGCCTTCGGATCGCGGGCGCTTCGGACCATAAATAAATTTCGAACCACAAATAAATAATGTGGCGGGCACATGATGCCCCGCCCGGTACAAGGGAGGAACTACCAATGAAGAAGGCACTGTTGATTACTGCGGCCGCCGCCGCTCTCGCATTCGCTGCGGGGCCGGCCATGGCCAAGAAGCAATTGGTCATCGTGGTCAAAGGTCTCGACAATCCGTTTTTCGAAGCCATCAATCAGGGTTGCCAGAAATGGAACTCGGAAAACGCATCTTCGGAATATGAGTGTTTCTACACTGGTCCTGCTTCTACGTCTGACGAAGCCGGCGAAGCGCAGATCGTTCAGGACATGCTGGGCAAGGCTGACACCGTTGCCATGGCCATCTCGCCGTCGAACGCCAAGCTGATCGCCCAGACCATCAAGACGGCTAACCCGTCGATCCCGATCATGACGCTTGACGCCGATCTTGCCGCCGAGGATTCGGCCCTGCGCAAGACCTATCTCGGCACAGACAACTATCTCATGGGCTTCCGCATCGCCGAATACATCAAGCAGGCCAAGCCGAATGGCGGTAAGATCTGCACGATCGAAGGCAATCCTGGCGCTGACAACATTCTGCGCCGCGCCCAGGGCATGCGCGACAACCTGACGGGCCAGAAAGGCCTTGCAGCACTTGCCGGCGAAGGTGGCTGGACGGAAGTGGCCGGCTGCCCGGTGTTCACCAATGACGATGGTGCCAAGGGCGTTCAGGCGATGACGGATATTCTTGCTGCCAATCCCGATCTTGATGCCTTCGGCATCATGGGCGGCTGGCCGCTGTTTGGCGCTCCGCAACCCTACCGCGACCTGTTCAAGCCAATGGCTGACAAGATCGGCAAGAATGAGTTCGTCATTGGCGCCGCCGATACGATCGGTGACGAAGTGGCGATTGCCAGCGAAGGCCTCGTGACTGCGCTGGTCGGCCAACGCCCGTTTGAAATGGGCTACAAGGCGCCGAGCGTGATGATCGATCTCGTCGAAGGTAAGAAGGTCGATGATCCGGTGTTCACCGGTCTCGACGAATGCACCAAGGACACGGTCGCCACCTGCATCCAGAAGTAGCGCGATGCCACCAGAACTCCTGATTCTCTCCTAGAGAGTCAGCAAGAACTGACAGGCGGTGTTGTTGCAGCAACAGTGCCGCCTGAACTTGCAATACACACTTGCAACACAACATTGGAGAAGTGACATGAAACTCAAGCTTGGCTTGGCCCTGGCTTTGGCAACTGCGGCCATTCTGACGATGCCTGCCTCAGCAGAGGACAAGAAGTCGCTCGCCTTCGTGGTGAACGGCGCATCGGACTTCTGGAAGCTCGCGGAAGCGGGCGTAAAGAAGGCGCAAGGCGAACTGCCGAACTATGACTTGCAGTTCAAGTATCCGGAACAGGCCGCCGCCGCGATCCAGCAGCGCCTGATGGATGACCTCGTGGCCGCTGGCGTGTCCGCCATCATGGTGAGCGCGGTTGATCCGAAGTCCTCAACCGACGCGCTCAACCGCGTTGGCGGGCAGGTGCCGCTCTTCACAACGGACAGCGACGCGCCCGATACCAACCGCATTGCCTATATCGGCAGTTCCAACACCGATGCCGGCAAGCAGGCCGGTGAAATCGCCCTCAAGGCGCTGCCCGAGGGCGGCAAGTGCATGGGCTTTGTGGGCCTTCTCGGCGCCGACAACGCCAAGGAGCGCATCGCCGGCATGAAGGAAGTGATCGCAGGTTCCAAGGTGGAACTCGTTGACGTGCGTGGTGACGACATCGACCAGACCCGTGCCAAGCGCAACGTGGAAGACACGCTCGCCGCCAACCCGGAGATCAACTGCATGGTTGGCTTCTACTCCTACAATCCGCCGCGCATCTACGAGGCATTGAAGGAAGCAGGCAAGCTCGGCCAGATCACCGTCATCGCTTTTGACGAAGATCCCATCACGCTCGGTGGCATCAAGGAAGGCACGATTTCCGGCACCGTGGTGCAGCAGCCCTATGAGTGGGGCTATCAGGGCATGAAGCTGATGGCCAAGTTCCTGGAAGGCGACAAGTCGGGCATTCCGGACAGCAAGCTGCTCATCGTGCCGACGAAGATCATCGACAAAGGCAACGTCGAGCAGTTCGAAGCGGACCTCAAGGCCGCCATCGGCGGTTGATACTGTGGCCGGAAGAAGTATAACTCCTCCCTGGGCTTCTTCCGGCCTCTTTTCTTGTGCGGCGCTTCTTCTGGCATGGCTGAGACCTTTCTCAACGTCAGTGATCTGACAAAGGCCTTCGGTCCGACGGTGGCTTTGCGCCATGTCAGCTTTCAGATTGCGGCCGGGGAAACTGTTGGACTTGTCGGCGAGAACGGCGCCGGCAAGTCCACACTGATGAAGGTTCTGGGCGGCGTGATCGCCCCCGACTCCGGCACCATCTCCATCAATGGCAACAATTATCCGGCACTGACCGTGAAGCAGTCCATGGAGGCCGGCATTGCCTTCGTGCACCAGGAACTCAACCTGTTTGAGAACCTCTCCGTTGCCGCCAACATCTTCATCGGCAGGGAGGCGACTTACGGCGGAAAGTTCCGCTTGCTCGACGATGCCAACATCGAAGAGCGCTCAAGGCCCTTGCTTGCCCAGTTGGGGGCGGACATCGCACCCGACGCGCTTGTCGAAAACCTGTCGCTGGCCCAGCGCCAGCTTGTTGAAATTGCCAAATCGCTTTCTCTAAAAGCGAAACTGCTCATCCTTGATGAACCCACATCAAGCCTCACTCAGCGTGAGACTGAAAAACTGTTGGATGTTGTCCAGAAGCTCAGCCAATCAGGCGTCGCCACCATCTTCATTTCCCACCGTCTTGGCGAAGTCGAACATGCCTGCAAGCGCGTGGTGGCCTCGGGTGCCACGCTGGAGCTGATCGAACTGCTGGAACAAGCAGGCCCCTATGGCCAGTCCCATCCGGCTCCGGTCTTTGTCTTTCCCTCTCACCGCGTGCTCTATGCAGATGCGACAGGAACCGACCACATCCGCTGCACCGTCGCCGCAAGTGATGGCACCCGCCTCAAAGCCATTGCCTTCCGTGCCATGGGTACGGCCCTTGGCGAATTGCTGCTCTCCGAACGCTCTTTTCCGCTCCATATTGCGGGCCGTCTGGTGATTGATGAATGGGGCAACAAGCGCCAGCCATCGCTACAGATCGAGGATGCCGCGCCGGTCAAGTAGGGCTGTATTTCCAATTGCCAGTCAGGCTTGCCAAGGCGGGGCAAGCCACCTATAGAGGCCGCGCGCTTGCTGCCGCGAAGCACGGGCGTATCCCGCGCGCCCTTCGTCTATCGGTTAGGACGACAGCCTTTCACGTTGTAAAGACGGGTTCGATTCCCGTAGGGCGCGCCACTCTTTCACTCTTACAATTGTCCGCTTGGCCCATGACCGTAAAAGGCCTTCATCACGATCTGCCACGCGCCGTCATGCTTGATGAGCGTCAGATAATCAGTCCAACTATAGCCGAAGCAATCATCTGACAGTTTCACCATGGCCATGTCGCCGGTGATATCGATCATCTGGAATTCAGCAGGATAGTGGCTGCCCGCCGGCTGCGGTTTCTCTTGGCCGACAAGTGCAATGAATTCATCGCGCGGGAAGAATTCATAGCGGCCCTTGTCATGGCCCGCCTGCATGCACAAGGGATGCATGGCCTGCCGCAGTTTCTCGGGCTCGCCATAGATCATGCCTTCCAGATAGAGCCGCACGACCCCACGGATGGCTGCGATGTCTTCATACGGAACCATTTCGTCTTTTCTCCATGCAGCGCATCGAACGAGCAAATGGAATCATTTGCGAGAGGAAAGATGCGCCAAATTCTAAAAAGCTAGAGCAGCTTGTCGACGGCAGTTGACCGTCGGCTGCTCTAGAGTGACAACTGCCTCATGCCCCTATAACAGGACAGAGAAAATTGTGAGAAGCCGATGTTTGACGATCTGAAAGGCAAGGCCGTAGTTGTGACAGGCGGTGTCACCGGAATTGGCGGTGCTGCAGCGTTGGGTTTTGCCAAGGCAGGAGCCCGCGTTCTTTCGCAATATCTGGGTGGCGGACCGGAGCTCAAGACCATTGAAGCGGCCGGCATCAAGACCATTCGCCTCGATCTCACCGAAAAAGATTCACCACAAAAGCTGATGGAAGAAGCCATCAAGGCCTTTGGCTGCATCGATGTGATCATCAACAATGCCGGAAGCCTCGTGGCGCGAAAGCCGCTCACTGAAATCGACGACGCCTTCTTCGATTCCGTCTTGGATATCAATGTGCGACAGCTCGTTCATTGCTGCCGCTTGGCCGCAGACCAGATGGTGAAGCAGAAATCCGGCAACATCATTAACGTCACCTCAATCGCCGCCCGTCAGGGCTCAAGCCCGGGCGGCAGCATTTATGCCGGCGCCAAGGGTTTCGTTTCCTCCTTCACCAAGTCCCTGGCCAAGGAACTTGTGGGCCATGGCATCCGCGTCAACTGCGTTTCGCCCGGCACCATCCATACTGCTTTTCATGATCGCTTCTCCGATGCAGAAAAACGCGCTGCTACGGCGAAGACCATCCCCATGCAAAGGCTGGGTGTTGCCGATGATTGTACCGGCGCATTCCTCTATCTCGCCAGCGATGCCGCCAGCCGTTATGTGACAGGCCAGATGCTTGAGGTGAATGGCGGGCAATTGATGCCATGACATCTCTCTTCGCCAGCAAGCAGCTTCCGAAGGATTATGACGTGCTGGCCCCTGATGGCTCGGAAGTGCGCCTTCTCGCCGCTGCGCAGCGCGGCTCCATGGCCCATTTCAAGCTCAATCCCGGTGAAGTCTCGAAACCCGTAGCCCATCGCACCGTGGAAGAAGTCTGGTATATTCTCGGCGGACAAGGCCGCATGTGGAGAAAGCTTGCAGGCCAGGAAGAGGTGACGCAGCTTCGCCCCGGCATCTCACTCACAATTCCGGTGGGCACCGCCTTTCAATTCAGTTGCGATGGCACTTCGCCTTTGGAGGCTGTCGCCGTCACCATGCCGCCCTGGCCCGGTCCTCACGAAGCCTATGAAGTTAAGGGCAAGTGGTGATCACCAGCTGCCGGTGTTCGCCATAGAGGTCCAGGGTTCTGCGGCGGGAAGTGCATCGCCTTTCTGCAAAATCTCAATGGAAATGTTGTCGGGCGTGCGGATAAAGGCCATGCGCCCGTCGCGCGGCGGCCTGTTGATGGTAACGCCCGCCTTCTGCAGCTTGGTGCAATAGTCGTAGACATTATCGACTCCGATGGCGAGGTGGCCGAAGTTGCGCCCGCCCGTATAGGCCTCCGGATCCCAGTTGTAGGTAAGCTCAACAGGCGCATCCGGGCTCTCAGGCGCTGCAACAAAAACAAGCGTGAAGCGCCCTTTCTCATTCTCGTATCGCCGCTGTTCCACAAAGCCGAGCGTTTCGGTGAAGAACTTGAGAGACTCGTCCAGGTTGCTGACGCGGATCATCGTATGCAGATACTTCATCTTTCTCTTCCCTCTGTTTCCATAGGCAAATTTCCAGAAAACGAATCATTCATCCAGTCTTTTTCTGTTTCTCGGCGCCGCGCCGCAGCGGATGTGTGCCATATTGGGTTGTCGTCTGCCGTTCTTTTGTGTGATGCGCCGCAAAATTTGACTGAAGTGCGGATACTATCAAGGGAAATTCGAGTCTGCGCGGATTCATCCTTGTTGCGCCGAAGCAACACTGCGACTCGGCTGGTAGAGAGTGCTGTACAAATCAGTTAATTTTTGCCCATAGTCTCCTTGGGTCGGCGCGAGGTCAGCGCCGAAGGGGTAGAGTTGAAGTATGGCGGCGAACGAATCTGTTGCGAGGCCGGAGAGCGTATCCGTTGCACTTGACGCGCAATCGGCTGCGAATGTCATCCGCATCGATGGGCTGGTGAAATGGTTTGATGTAGGCCGTGGCTACGGCTTCATCATCCCTGATAATGGTATGCCCGACATCCTGTTGCATCTTTCCTGCCTGCGGCGCGATGGCTTTGATGCACCGCTCGAAGGCACGCGCATCGCCTGCGAAGTGGTGGCAAGGCAGAAGGGCTATCAATGCCTAAAGGTTCTGTCGGTTGATCACTCGACGGCCATCCACCCTGTTGTGCGCAAGGCGCGCACCCACAATGAAGTCGCGCCGACGACCGGCTGGGTCAGGGCCAAGGTGAAGTGGTTCAACCGCGCCCGGGGCTATGGCTTTGCCACCGAGGGCGAAGGCTTGGGCGACATTTTCATTCACATGGAAATCCTCCGTAAGACCGCACTTCCTGAAGTGGCGCCCGACCAATGGATCTATGTGCGCTATGGCGACAGCCCGAAGGGCAAGATGGCTTCGGAAGTGCGCCTTTCGCTTGAAGGCGGGCCTGCCCACACGAACTGAGTTTGGCTTTCTGCCATTCTTCTGCTTCAATCTGCCGGAAGAGGAGCCCCATGCGTTATTTTGGTGCCCTGGTCCTGTTTTCATTGTGGTTCGTCGTGTCGGCGGTTGCGCCGTCGTCAGCCCAGGACCTGGCGAAGATCGAGCCGATGTCCATCTCGACTGAGACGGCATCAACCCTGTTCACGGCTGAAATTGCCGACACGCCGGATTTGCGCGCCCGCGGCCTTATGTTCCGCCATGTCTTGCCGGAAGACCGGGCCATGCTCTTCGATTTTGGCGAGCCGAAGCCCGCCGCCATGTGGATGAAGAACACATACATATCCTTGGACATGCTCTTCGTCCGGGAAGACGGCTCCATCGCCGCCATTGCCGAAAAGACCGAGCCTCTGTCCTTGCAGACCATCAGCGTGCAGGAACCCGTGCGGGGCGTCGTTGAACTGGCCGCCGGCACAGTGGAAAAACTCGGCATCCAGCGCGGCGACCAGGTCGTTCACCGCATATTCGCCACGCCGGAACCTTGATTTTACCAGCTTTGAAGGGCTCACGACCTGTTCCTCCAACGTCGTCTTCGTGAGCTTGCAAGACTATTGTTGGGTAAGGAATAGGAGTGGTGACCCACTTCCGGAATGTAGCGAGAAGTAGCATTTTCACCGCGCGGTGTCAAGGACTATTTTCACCTGATGGGAATGACTATTGAATACCCCTTCCTTGGTGCTTGCGGTTAACCTCCATGATCGGCTATCCACCGCCAGCAAAGGCCAAGTCGGGGCGTAGCGCAGTCTGGTAGCGCACCTGCCTTGGGCGCAGGGGGTCGCGAGTTCGAATCCCGCCGCCCCGACCACCCTTCGCCGATGAATTTTGGAAAGTTGGACCATGCCCGCTCGCATCTACAAGCCCGCCCGCAACGCCATGCAGTCCGGCAAGGGCAAGTCCGAAGCATGGGTACTGGAATTCGAGCAGGAAACCCCGCGTGCTGCTGATCCCCTGATGGGCTGGACGTCGGCCAACGAGACTACAACCCAGGTCAAGCTCAAGTTCGAGACCCGCGAGGAAGCGGAAGCCTATGCCAGACGCAAGGGCATTGCCTATCAGGTGCAGCCGGAAGCGCCCGTGAAGATGCAGAAGAAGTCCTATTCCGACAATTTCAAGTTTGGCCGCAGCGAGAACTGGACCCATTGATCCTTTTCGCCGTCCAGACGACCCCGTAGCTCAGCTGGACTAGAGCAAGTGCCTTCTAAGCACTAGGTCGCAAGTTCGAATCTTGCCGGGGTCGCCATTTTCCCAAATCCAGTTTCCCAACATAAGAACCATCAACTTTCCAACTGGTCAAAAAACTGCTTTAGTCTCCCCAATCCGCATTTGTACGGATTGTTTGTATCAGGGAGAATATCATGAAAACAGCAAGCCTTATCCGGATCGTGGCTCTTGCATCTTCGATGCTGGTTGCCGCGACGGTGGCCAATGCAAAATCGCTGGTCTATTGCTCGGAAGGATCGCCCGAGAACTTCAGCCCGTCGATCAACACCACTGGAACGTCGCTCGATGCGGCGCGGCCCGTCTACAACAAGCTGGTGCAGTTCGAGCCGGGCGGCACGTCTGTCAATCCCGCCCTCGCCGAATCCTATGAGGTGTCCGAGGACGGCAAGACCCTCACTTTCCATCTCCGCAAGGGCGTCAAGTTTCATTCGGGCGTCAATGGTTTCACCCCCACCCGCGACTTCAACGCCGATGACGTGATCTGGTCCTTCGAGCGCATGTGGAAGGCTGAGCATCCCTACGCCAAGGTTTCAGGCGGCGCTTATGACTATTTCAACGACATGGGCATGCCCGACTTGCTTGAGGCGATTACGAAGACGGATGACTACACGGTCATCATGAAGCTGACGGCACGCAATGCGCCGATCATTGCCAACCTGGCCATGGATTTCGCCACCATCCACTCAGCTGAATATGCGAAGTTCCTCATGGACAAGGGAACGCCAGAGCAGTTTGACCAGATTCCGGTTGGCACCGGCTC
>JAIBJH010000119.1 GCA_020029455.1 Hyphomicrobiales bacterium | reverse complement strand
CAAAAAACAAGAAGGCGCGGGCACTCGCTCGTTCCATTTCGGCGGAAATGCATTCCAGCTTTCAGGCCTTGCGCAATGCCTGCCCGATGAATCTGAGACGCCCGAGTAAGCTTCCGCCCGGCGGCATATCGGAAGGTGTTGCCAAGGACATAGCGTGCATCGATACTATCTGGGCCCAGTGCCGCAAAGTTCATGGCAAGGGTGGGCCTTTCCTCTTCGGCAAGTTTACCGCCGCTGATGCCATGTTCTCACCTGTGGCGGCACGCATCGATACCTTCGCGATTCCTGTGTCACGTTCATCGCGCGCCTATGTGGACGCCATCCTTGCCACCCCCGCCTTCCAGCAGTGGAAAGCGGAATCCGCCAAGGAAATCTGGATCATCGAGGAAGATGAAGTGGATTAGGCAGGAGCGAGTTGCACGCCTCCACCCGCGCTTCTGCTAATCCGGCCCGCGACCTCGAGTTCAAGCAGGCAAGCGGCAAGCTCCGATGGTGTTAGGCGCGCTTCTCGCGCCAAATCGTCCACATGAATGGGTGCGTGGGAGAGTAGGCCCAGCAGATGATCACGCTCGGCATCCGATAGCTCATCCGTTGAAGGATGGTTCTGTTCTGGCTCCCTAAGCATCATTCGTGGCGCACGTCCCGGTTCGCGCAATGCTTCCAATACATCATCGACCGACATCAACAAACCCGCGCCATCCCTGATCAGGCGGTTGGCGCCCTCACAACGTGGATCGAGTGGAGAGCCGGGCACTGCAAAAACATCACGCCCTTGCTCAGCCGCCATCCGCGCAGTGATGAGGGAGCCTGACCGCAGCGCCGCCTCAACAACGATGACCGCGCGGGAGAGGCCAGAAATGATGCGGTTGCGCCGGGGGAAATGCTCGGCCTTAGGGATTGTGCCCATAGGCATTTCACTGATGAGCACGTGGTCCTTGGCAATCTGTTTTTGTAGGGTCTCGTTCTCGGGTGGGTAGAAATGATCAATGCCTCCAGCCACGATTGCTGCCGTCTGACTGGGCAGGGAGGCTTCATGAGCGGCCGTATCGATGCCGCGCGCCAGCCCCGACACCACCAGATAGCCGGCCTTTCCCAATTGTTCGGCGAGCATGCGTGCGAATTTTCGGCCCAGCGCCGAGGCATTGCGTGAACCCACAATTGCCACGGCATCTAGTGACAGCAGTTCTGATTTTCCCGCGACACAGACAAGCGGAGGCGCATCGGGGATTTGCGCGAGGAAAGGTGGATACTCTGCTTCGCCAAAGGCGATGTATTGCGCCCCGAATTGTGACGCCCGCTCAAGTTCTTCGGTGACGGTTGCCCGTCTCGGAGTCTTTGGCGCCGCTTTCCGGCCGCCGCGCGCTGAAAGTTCCGGCAACGCCGCCAAGGCTGCCGCAGCACCTCCAAAGCGTGCCAGCAATCTGTGAAAAGTAATGGGGCCAATGCCTTCGGTGCGCGACAGTTGCAGCCAATCCAGCCGCTCGTCTTCGCTGAACCTCTGCACCATGCTCACGCCGACTTGCTGAACGAGGACTTTGGCTCCTCACCCTTGAGTAGCCGCTGAATGTTGGCGCGGTGGGCGATGAAAACCACAACAGCAATAGCCAGCACTGGCAAGAACAGGGCAGGGATACCACTTTCACCACGCCAGGCCGCAATTCCAAATGTCGCCACTACTGTTAGCACAAGGGCCGCAAGCGCCGAGAGCGAGGAAATCTTCTTCAGCAGGAACATCAGCAACCAAACAGTGCAGAACACAAGGCCGAGTATCCAGTTCCATCCGAACAGCACACCAAGCCCAGTGGCAACGCCTTTGCCGCCCTTGAACTTTAGCCACACCGGAAAGATATGTCCCACCAGTGCGCCTAACCCCGCCGCAGTTGCAGCATGGGGCGTGTCCACATAGGTTGCGGCCAGCACGGGCAGCAGGCCCTTGAGGGCATCACACAGCAGTGTCAACGCAGCAATCTTCTTGTTGCCGGTGCGCAGCACATTGGTGGCGCCGATGCTGCGGGAGCCGATCTCCCGAACATCACCCAACCCCGCCATGCGCGTGAGCAGCAAACCAAACGGAATGCTGCCGCACAAATAGCCAACGAAGGCAAACCACACCCAGCTCATTCAGGGAGCGTAGGCAAAAACCGTTCGCCCCGCAACGACGGTCTCAACGGCGCGGCCTTCCAGAGTGCGGTGCTCGAAGGGTGAATTCTTGGAGCGTGAGCGCAAGGCAGAGTCTTCCACTTTCCAGCTTCTATTGAGATCAAGCACCGCGAAATCCGCTGGCGCACCCGCCGCGAGCCGTCCGGACTCCAGGCCCAGGATAGCCGCGGGTTGTTGCGACATCGCTTCCACGAGCCTTGCCAAAACAATGTCATTGCTGTGGAAAAGCTGAAGTGCAGCTGACAACATAGTGTCGAGGCCCACCGCACCGAAAGCAGCTTCCGCGAAGGGTAGGCGCTTGGTGTCTTCGCTCTGCGGGTCATGCGAGGAGACAATTACGTCGATGGTGCCATCTGCCACGGCTGCCACCAACGCCTTTCGGTCGTCCTCGCTGCGCAATGGCGGCGACAATTTGAAGAAGGTGCGATAGGCGCCCACGTCATTCTCATTGAGCGTCAGATGGTGGATGGAAACACCACAGGTGACGGGCAATCCCTTGGCCTTGGCCCGCGCTATGACATCAACTGACGCCGCGCAGGAAATTTGAGCGGCGTGATAACGACCGCCCGTCATCTCTACGAGCCGCAGGTCACGCTCCAGAGCAATGACTTCCGCCATGGCCGGATTGCCCGCCAATCCCAGCCGTGAAGCCATCTCGCCGGCATTGACCACGCCGCCTGAAAGATTGGGCTCTTCCACATGCGCGCAAACCAGCATGTTGAAGTCCTTGGCATAGGTGAGGGCGCGCCTGAGGAGATTGGCATTGCCGATGGAGCGCGTGGGATCGCAGATCGCCACGGCACCTGCTGCCTTCAACAGTCCCACCTCAGCGAGCGCTTCACCTGCAAGGCCCTTGCTGATGGCCGCCATGGGGGCAACGCGCACCAGCGCGGTGTCCCGGGCCCGCCGCAGCACGAAATCCACCATCGCCGCATCATCAATGACAGGATTTGTATTGGGCATGACAATCATGGTCGTGACGCCACCCGCCGCTGCTGCATCCGAAGCACTGGCCAGCGTTTCGCGGTATTCGCTTCCCGGCTCGCCCGTGAACACCCGCAGGTCGATGAGGCCGGGGATGATGATCTTGTCCTTGCAGTCACGGGTCTCCGCGCTGCTGCCGATAGAGTCCTTTGTGACATCGGGACCAGCGGCCAAAATCCAGCCATCTTCGATCAGAAGCCCGCCGGGACCATTGAGTCCCTGTCGGGGCGACAGAACCGTGCCGTTGAGATAAGCCCTACGGCCGGTGGCGGAATGGGGACGCGAGATCATGTAACGGCCCCCTTGTTGCGGTCCAGCGCATCAAGCACCGCCATGCGCACGGCCACGCCCATTTCAACCTGTTCGCGGATCACGGATTGCGCACCATCGGCCACGCTCGAGTCAATTTCGACACCCCGGTTCATGGGGCCGGGGTGCATCACCAGCGCATGGGGCTTGGCGTGGGCGAGCTTTTCCTCGGTAAGGCCATAGAACTGGTAGAATTCACGCATGGAGGGCACGAAAGCACCGCTCATGCGCTCAAGCTGGAGGCGTAGCATCATCACCACATCCGCATCCCGGAGGCCGTCTGCCATGTTGCGGAAAACTTCGACGCCGAAATTGGCAATACCCGATGGCAGCAATGTCGATGGCGCCACCACCCGCACCCGAGCCCCCATGCGTGAGAGGAGATGAATATTCGAGCGCGCCACGCGGCTGTGCAGAATGTCGCCGCAGATCGCCACGATGAGCCCCTCCAGCTTGCCGAAATGGCGGCGGATGGTGAGCGCATCGAGCAGCGCCTGCGTGGGGTGTTCATGCTGCCCATCGCCCGCATTCAAAACCGCGCAGGAAACCTTCTGCGCCAACAGCTCCACAGCACCCGAGGACTGATGCCGCACAACAAGGTAGTCCGGATGCATGGCATTGATGGTCATGGCCGTGTCTATCAGCGTCTCGCCCTTGGCAACGGATGAGGTTGCAATCGCCATGTTCATCACGTCCGCGCCAAGGCGCTTGCCGGCAATCTCGAAGCTCGATTGCGTACGCGTGGAATTCTCGAAGAACAGGTTGACCTGTGTCTGCCCCGTCAGCACCTTCTGTGCAGGCGACAGAGCCTTGCCGTGCTCGGCATAGTGCTGGGCGAGATCGAGAATGGCGGCAATTTCAATGGGGAAAAAATCACTGATCGCCAGCATGTGCTGGGACGCAAACAGCGGAGGCCTTGAAGCGGCTTTGGGCATTAAAGCGCCTCCTTAGGGGGCGAACGCAGGCACCGCAAGGGATTCGAAGCCCCTGTGCAAAATTAGGTAAAGAGCCACAAAACCAGGGGCAAGGTGACCGCTGCGGCGGCGACCTGAACTGTGAGGATCGTGGCCATCAGCGGCGCATCGCCACCCATCTGCCGCGCCAGCACATAGGCGCCGGAGCCCGTAGGCACCGCCCCGCATAGGAGCGCCACCTTTGCCGAATCTCCGGTTACTCCAAGCAATTTCACGCAAAGAAACATCAGTACCGGCATCATCAGAAGCCGCAAGCCAACCGCAAGCCAAACTGTGGCGCGGCCGTCCTGAAAGGCTTCTATCCTCAGAGCAGCGCCAACACTCAGCATGGCCAGCGCCAGAGCCGCCTTGCCGACGATGTCGAGTACATCATAGACAGGCCAGGGCAGGGGTAGGCCCAGCACTTGCCATGCCACGCCGCCCAGCGTCGAAAAAATGAAAGGATTGGTCAGCAGCAAGCGCAACAGCCTTCTGCCATAGAGCGCATCTGGTGAGGCATAGTGAGCATGGACCGAGGCATTGATGAGGTTGAGAAGAGGCGTCATGGCCGCCGCGCCAACAGCGCCGAGCGCCAGAGCCTTCGGCCCGAACAGCACTGGTATGATGGCAAGGGCAATGAATGTGTGCCAGCGCGTCGCCCCCTGGAATAGGCTGGCATAGGCGGGGCCTTCAATGGCAAGCGCGCTGTAGATCGCCGTCCGCCCGGCCAGAAGCATGGCCGACATGATGATGACCGCCAGCATCATGGCTGCAGCCATGCCAAGCACTGGCACATTGGAAAAATCCGCTGCTGCAATTTCCTTGAACATAAGCGCCGGAAACAACACCCAGTAAGCCAACTGGTCGACCCCCTGCCACTGTTGTTCGCTCACCACGCCAGAGCGCCTCAGGCCCGCACCGAGCAGGATCACCAGAAAAACAGGCAACAGGGCAACAATCACATTCGTCATCGAATGGCATCCAGGAAGGATTGCAGGATGTAGGCCGCCGCGAGCTTGTCCACGTTTTCGGCGCGCTTGGCGCGGGAAAGATCCGCCTCCAGCATGGTGCGGGTAACCGCGACTGTCGAAAGCCGCTCATCCCAATACACCATGGGAATTTCCGTCAGCTTGGCGAGGTTGCGCTGGAAGGCGCGGGTGGATTGGCAGCGCGGACCTTCAGTTCCATCCATATTAAGCGGCAGGCCGAGAACAAACAGACCGATATTCTCTGCCGCGGCTAATTCAAGCAGCGCCTTGGCATCCTCCGTGAATTTCTTGCGGGCGATGGTCAGGCGCGGCGTTGCAATCTGACGGGTCAGGTCAGAGGTGGCAACGCCGATGGTCTTCGTCCCAAGGTCCAGCCCCATGAGCCTCGTCCCTGGCTTGATCTCGGCCAAGGCGGACTCTGCTGCCGCGTGCAATGTGGTCATGGACGCCTGATAGCCGGGCGACTAGATGGGTCAAGCAAATTGAGGGAATTCCATGTCCAATCCCGACCGTCCCGTGGGACCAGTTGTCGATCCGCTGCCGCCCGGCCTCAAACCCGATCTCCGGCCTCTCCACGGCCGCTGGATGCGCCTTGATGCCCTGGACGTGGAACGCCACGGGCACTCGTTATACAGCTCATTCCATGGGCAACCAGGTGAGGACGATATCTGGACGTGGCTGGCCTATGGGCCTTTCGCCAACGAGGAGACGTTCCAGTCCTATGTGAGGGAAAAACAGGCCTCCCGCGATCCCTGGTTCTATGCCTTTGTGAAGCGCGACACGGGCGAGGCGCTGGGCGTCGGCTCTTTCATGCGGGCCGATGCCACCAATGGCGTGATCGAGATCGGCCATATCTGGATGGCGCCAGCGCTCCAGCGCACCCGCGAGGCAACTGAAACCATCTACCTGATGATCCGCCATGCCTTCGCCGATCTTGGCGTGCGCCGCCTCGAATGGAAATGCGATGCACTCAACGCGCCCTCGCGCCGTGCCGCGGAACGCTTTGGCTTCACCTTCGAAGGCATCTTCCGCCAGCACTTCATCGTCAAGGGCAGGAACCGCGACACAGCCTGGTTCGCCATGCTGGACAAGGATTGGCCTCGTATCCACCAAGCCTTCGAGGCGTGGTTGTCGGAAGGAAATTTCGACGCCGCAGGCCAACAGAAAGCAAAGTTGCAGGTCGGCTAAGCGGGTGCTAATCGGCGCCCAAAGCAACACTGAAAAGCAACAGGGTTTCCCCCAATGTCCGTTGATTCCGCCACAGTCAGGCGCGTGGCGCGCCTGGCGCGCCTCAAAGTTGATGACAAGGATGTGCCCCGCCTCGAAGGCGAGCTCAACGCCATCCTCGCATTCGTCGAGCAGTTGAACGAAGTGAATGTCGAGGGTGTGGCCCCCCTCACTTCCGTGGTCGAGCAGGCCATGAAAATGCGCGATGACGTTGTGACCGACGGCAACTATCCCAAGGATGTGACCAGGAACGCGCCGGCCTCGGAGGACGATTTCTTCATGGTGCCGAAGGTGGTGGAATAAGTGATGTCGCTCACCACTCTCACCATTGCCGATGCCCGTGCCAAGCTGAAGGCCAAGGAATTCTCGGCGCTGGAGCTGACCGACGCCTATCTCGCCGCCATGGAGAAGGCGCGCACCCTCAATGCCTATATCAAGGAAACGCCAGAACAGGCGCGGCTAATGGCGAAAGCCTCGGACGAGCGCATCCGCGTCGGCACGGCAGGCGTGCTCGAAGGCATTCCACTCGGCATCAAGGACCTCTTTGCCACCAAAGGTTTCCACACCCAGGCCTGCAGCCATGTTCTCGATGGCTTCAAGCCGACATATGAATCGACCGTCACATCGAACCTCTTCCGCGATGGCGCGGTGATGCTGGGCAAGCTCAACATGGATGAATTCGCCATGGGCTCATCCAACGAGACCAGCTACTACGGCCCCGTCACCAATCCCTGGCGGCGCAAGGGTTCTAACGCATCGTTGGTGCCTGGCGGTTCCTCCGGCGGTTCGGCATCGGCAGTGGCGGCGCATATCTGCGCTGGCGCAACTGCAACTGATACAGGCGGCTCTATCCGCCAACCAGCGGCTTTCACGGGCACTGTCGGCATCAAGCCAACTTACGGCCGCTGCTCGCGTTGGGGCATCGTCGCCTTTGCTTCATCGCTCGATCAGGCCGGCCCCATCGCCAAGGATGTGCGCGATGCCGCAATCCTGCTCAAATCCATGGCGAGCATTGATCCCAAGGATACAACCTCTGTTGATCTCCCCGTGCCGGACTATGAGGCCGTGCTTGGCAAGCCCATCAAAGGTCTGCGCGTCGGCATTCCAAAGGAATACAGGCCCGATGGCCTTCCCACCGAAATCGATGCGCTTTGGAACAAGGGTGCCCAGTGG
>JAIBJH010000118.1 GCA_020029455.1 Hyphomicrobiales bacterium | reverse complement strand
ACCCTCATGCGCTGAAGGAAATGGCGCAGCGTTTTGATGAAGCGATTGCCCGCGGCCTCTGGCAACCGCGGCTCAATTCCGTGCACGGACGATTAAAGGAGCTCTCCCAATGAGCGAAGAACTGGAGCGCGACAGCGCCCGCCATCACGAGAAGATGGCGAAGAAGAAAGCGGCCCGCGACAAGATCATGGCGGGCAAAACCATTGAGCGCGGCCTCCTCATCGTTCACACCGGCAAGGGCAAGGGCAAATCCACCGCCGCCTTCGGCATGATTTTCCGCCATGTGGGTCACGGCCTCAAGTCGGGCGTCGTGCAATTTGTGAAAGGTTCCTGGGGCACCGGCGAGCGCACCGTGCTGGAGAAATTCCCGGAACTCGTCACCATCAAGGCCATGGGCGAAGGCTTCACCTGGGAGACGCAAGACCGTGACCGCGACATCGCCCATGCGCGCGCCGGCTGGGAAGAGGCCAAGCGCATGATCGCCGATCTCGAGCTCTCGATGGTGCTGCTCGATGAACTCAACATCGTGCTGCGCTATGATTATCTGCCCTGGGAGGAAGTGAAGACCGTACTCGCGTCACGGCCACTCGACAAGCACATCGTCATCACCGGCCGCAACGCGAAAGAAGAACTCATCGAGATGGCCGACCTCGTGACCGAAATGGAAATGGTGAAGCACCCCTTCCGCTCCGGCGTGAAGGCGCAGAAGGGCGTGGAGTTTTGATCAAAAAGACTTTGGCAATCCGGCCTGCTTGAGGACTTCATTGGCCGTGTAACGGCTCTTGGAACGCGGCACGATCACCACCTTTCCGGTCTCACGGTGTTGCCATTTTTCGTGGCTCCCTTTGCCGCCGGGAATCTTCACCCAACCTGCTGCGCCAGGAAGTTTTACAAGATCGCGGTAAAAGTCTTTCGGCAAAGTCAGGCAACCGCCAACGCGCGATGCGACTCGATCTCGAAGTAGTAGGGTCTCTTCGCCTCTGGCACATTGGCTTCCAGCATCTCGGGCGCCAAAGCCTCGACGAGCGAAACGAACTCCTCAAATGTGTCAGCCTCGATGACAAGGCCGGGAACATCCGACGTTGAGGTAAAAACCTTTGCCTCGGAGTCCCAAACGGCGGCCACCTTGAAAGTGGTACCCATGAAAACAACTTAGCCGACCTGCCGCCCCAAGGCAATTTGCGTCGCAAGCGAACTTGACGGTTGCGGGGTACAGGCCTAACCCCCGACAAAGCAGCGCCCCACTCACGGGGCTGGAAGCCACTCCGGTGCGGCGGACCCTGATGGGCGCCAAGTCCGGAAGCTGCCTTTCCCCGCCACTGGCGGCGTTGCCTGTTGGGAAAGGCAGATCATGCTAGAAAAATTGGGCGTCATGCTCTGCGGCCACGGCAGCCGCGACACCGATGCCGTGCGCGAATTCGCCGTGCTGTCAGAGCATCTCAAAAAACGCCTGCCACAATATCCGGTCGAATTCGGCTATCTGGAATTTGCCACGCCCATCATCCGCACCGGGCTTGATGCGCTGAAGGCAAACGGCGTCACACGTGTGCTGGCCGTGCCCGGCATGCTGTTCGCCGCGGGCCACGCCAAGAACGACATTCCCTCGGTGCTTAACACCTACGCCGCCACCAACAACCTGCGCATCGACTACGGCAAGGAACTTGGCATCGACCCCAAGATGATGCGCGCCGCCGCCGACCGCGTGGAAGAAGCGCTAGCCCTGTTCAAGAGCGATGTTCCGAAGCATGAAACGCTTCTTGTGGTGGTGGGGCGCGGCGCCTCGGACCCCGATGCAAATTCCAATGTCTCGAAAGTCACGCGCCTGCTCTGGGAGGGCTTCGGTTTCGGCTGGGCCGAGACCGCCTATTCCGGCGTCACCTTCCCTTTGGTTGAGCCGGCGCTCGAACATGCGGCAAGACTCGGCTATCGCCGCATCATCGTCTTTCCATATTTCCTCTTCACTGGAATTCTTGTGGATCGAATCTATGACGCGACGGATGCCGCGGCGGCGCGCCACCCTGAGATCGAATTCATCAAGGCGCCCTACCTCAACGATCATCCGGCGGTGATCGACACATTTGTCGAGCGTGTCGAACAGATCCTCACCGGTGAGAACTTCATGAACTGCCAGATGTGCAAATACCGCACGCAGGTTCTGGGCTTCGAGGCGGAAGTGGGGGCTGCGCAGGAAAGCCATCACCATCATGTGGAGGGAATCGGCACGAGCGAAGCGAAGGGTCCGTTTGAACTAGCCTCCCTCCCCCATGCACACAGTCATCACGATCATGACCACCACCATCATGATCATACTCACGCCCCCTACCCCCATGCGGATCATCCGCTCGGCCCGAAAAGCATGAAAAAGTGATGGACTATCTCCGCGACCCGCAGGCGATCTATGCGCGCTCCTTCGCGATCATCCGCGAAGAGGCGAACCTGTCACGCTTTTCCGCGGAAGAACAGGCCATCGCTATCCGCATGATCCACGCCTGCGGCATGACAGACCTTGTAGATGATCTCATCATCAGTTCTGGATTTGTGGATTCGGCGCTTGCGGCGTTGCGCGCCGGAAAACCGATTTTCGTCGATGCTGAGATGGTGAAGCACGGTGTCATTTCCCGCACATTGTCCGCGCAGAATGAAATCATCTGCATGCTGAATGATCTACGCGCCCGGGAAATCGGAATAGCGCAAGGCATCACCCGCAGCGCCGGAGCTGTTGAATTGTGGCAACCAGAGTTGCAGGACGCGCTCGTCGCCATTGGCAATGCTCCGACCGCCCTCTTCCATCTTCTCGAATTGATTGATGGGGGCGGACCGAAGCCTGCTGCCATCATCGCTTGCCCGGTGGGATTTGTCGGCGCGGCAGAGAGCAAAGCTGAACTTGCAGCCAATTCGCGCGGCATTCCCTTCATCACGATCAAGCGAAGGCGCGGCGGCTCGGCCATGGCAGCGGCGGTCGTCAATGCATTAGCGGGTGATATGCCATGACGCCGTGGCTCACCATCGTCGGCATTGGCGAAGACGGTTGGGAAGGCCTCTCGGCCAAGGCGCGCGTTTCCATTGAGCAGGCCGAGAATATCATCGGCTCAACACGCACGCTCACTATGCTGCCGGCACTCAAGGCCACACAACACGAATGGCCGCAGCCCTTTTCGGCAGTCATCGACCAAGTGACGCCAATGCGCGGCCAGCATACGGTGATGCTCGCCACCGGCGATCCCATGAACTATGGCGCAGCCCGCAAGATCCTGACCTTCATTCCGAAAGAGGAAGTGACGATCGTTCCACACCTCTCGGCATTCTCTCTGGCTGCTGCGCGGATGGGCTGGTCTATCCCCGATTGCGATAGCTTTACCATTCATGGCCGTCCCGCCGCCAATCTGGAAGCCTTCATTCAACCCGGCGCCCGGCTGCTCGTTCTGACAGAAGATGAAACGTCAATCGCAGAGGCTTGCCGGAGACTGTTGGCACGCGGATTCGAGACAAGCGAAGTGACCGTGCTGGAAAACCTTGGTGGAGCGGCAGAAGCCGTCGCAACCTTTCCCGCCAACAAGATTCCGGAGCGCGACTGGTCGCCGCTCAATACACTCGCCATTCACTGCAAAGCGGGCTCCTCCGCCAAAATCTGGTCGCGCGTTGCAGGATTGCCCGACGAAGCCTTTGTTCATGACGGACAGATCACCAAGCGCGAAGTGCGCGCCGTAACGCTTGCAGCCCTCGCCCCCGCACCCGATCAACTCTTGTGGGACATCGGCGCGGGCTGCGGTTCTGTCGCCATAGAATGGATGCGATCGACACGCGGCTGCGAAGCCATCGCCATCGAGCAGAACGCCGACCGCTGCCGCATGATCGCCACGAATGCCGACCAATTGGGAACGCCACGCATCAAGATCGTTGCAGGAGAAGCACCCGATGCACTCAATGGTCTGCCGCAGCCCCATGCCGTTTTCATCGGCGGTGGCGTAAGCGTACCCGGTGCCTTCGAGGCGGCATGGCAAGCCCTGCGCCCTAGCGGACGGCTGGTTGCCAATGTCGTCTCCATCGAAGGAGAAATGCATCTTTACGACCTGCAGGAAAAGCACGGCGGTGACCTTGTCCGCATCTCCATTTCAAAACTGGAGCCAGTGGGCAAATACCGCACGCTCAAACCTAAAATGCCGGTAGTACAATGGCGGGTAGCGAAGCCATGAGCGGAACACTCTATGGCGTGGGCGTCGGACCCGGCGATCCCGAACTGATGACGGTCAAAACCTGGCGGCTGATCTCCACGGCCAAGGTCATCGCCTATCTCGCCGCCAATGGCGGAGAGAGCACGGCACGTGCCATCGCCGAGCCTTTCATAGCGGAAGATGCCGAAGAACTTGTGATCAACATGCCAATGCGCGTCGACCCAGATGCAGGACAAGCCATCTACGACAAAGGCGCGGAATCCATTGCCGCCCACCTGTTGGCAGGCACCGACGTCGTCATGCTCTGCGAAGGTGATCCCTTTTTTTACGGCAGCTTCATGTATGTCTTCGAAAGGCTGGCCAACCGCTTCAAGACCATCGTGGTGCCCGGCGTCACATCAATCAGTGCCAGTGCCGCAGAAATGGGCCAGCCGCTTTGCGCCCGCAATGATGTGCTGAAAATCCTTCCCGCAACTTTGGATGAACAACAACTACGGAAGGAACTAGCCACGGCGCAAGCCGCTGCCATCATCAAGGTCGGCAGGCATTTCGGCAAAGTGAAAGAGGTGTTGCGATCACTCGATCTCGAGCGGCGGGCGACAGCGATCTCCTATGCCACGCAGGAACAGCAGATAATCCAGCCGATTGCTGAGATCACTGACGACACCCTGCCCTATTTCACCACCATCATCGTGAAAGCCTGACATGCCACGGCAAATCGCCATTTTCATCCTCGGCCCTTCGGCATTGCCCATAGCGCAGAAGATCAAATCATCCGTTGGCGGACTGATCCATGGACCGGAAGGCTTGGACAGCGTTGACGTCACCTTCGACAAGGCAACCCACGCTATCGCCCGCGAGTTCAATCTCGGACAATCGATCATCGGCGTTTGCGCAACTGGCATACTCATCCGCGCCATCACTTTGCACCTCCGCAGCAAGCACGCCGAACCGCCTGTCGTTGCCGTGGCGGAAAACGGCTCGGCGGTTGTTCCACTGCTTGGCGGGCATCACGGTGGAAACAGATTGGCGCGGGAAATCGCTGGAGCCTTGAACAGCACCGCGGCAATAACAACAGCAAGTGACGTGATCTTTGGCGGAAGCTTTGACGAACCCCCGGAGGGATACGCACTTGGCAACCCGGAACACATGAAGGCGGCAACTGCCGCAAAACTGCGCGGCGAGCAGGTTGATGTGATCGAAACCATTCAGGATGTCAGGGGCACTGAACAGCAGATTGTCATACACCCTGAGGTGCTCACCGTAGGCTTGGGCTGCGAGCGCGGAACGGAACCGCAGGAGGTGCGCAACCTTGTTACATCGACTTTAGCCGCACACAATCTCTCGCGGCTTGCTGTCTCGACCTTTGCCTCCATTGACGTCAAGGAAGACGAGCCGGCCATCGCGGACTTGTTCAATGTCGTTTTCTTTTCGGCGGAGGAATTGAAGTCGTTTGGCGCTCAGGTTCCCAACCCATCAGAACATGTCGCTGATGCAGTGGGCACGCCAAGCGTGGCAGAAGCTGCGGCGCTTGCTGCAGCAGGTCCGGGCGGGGAACTGATTGTTGCCAAGACGAAGAGCAAGCGTGCCACCATTGCCATCGCCCGAGCCCCGGCTCCTCTCACGAAGCGGCCGGGCAAGCAAAGAGGATGCATTGCTGTCGTTGGGATAGGTCCAGGCAACAGAATGCTCCGCAGCGAGGAAGTCAAATTTCAACTGGCGCTCTCGACGGATTGGGTTGGTTACTCGCTCTATCTCGACCTTGTGAATGATCTGCACACAGATCAAATTCGCCATGACTTCCCCTTGGGCGAGGAAGAAGCGCGTTGCCGAAAGGCCATTGAACTTGCCAAGGAGGGAAAGCGCGTTGCGCTCGTCTGTTCCGGCGATGCCGCGATCTATGCCATGGCGGCGCTGGTCTATGAACTGATCGACCGCGAACCCTGCCGAATTGCAGTGGAAGTGCACCCCGGCATTTCCGCTTTCCAGATGGCGAGCGCCAAGGCTGGCGCGCTGATCGGCCATGACTTCTGCTGCATTTCATTGTCGGATCTCCTCACACCGTGGGAAACAATTGAACGGCGCATCACCGCTGCAGCGCAGGGTGACTTCGTGATTGCCTTCTACAACCCACGCTCACTGCGCCGCACGGACCAGATCGTGAAGGCGTTTGATATTCTTCGCCCGCACCGCAATCCGGATACGCCGGTCATCCTTGCCTCCAATCTGGGAAGGCCGAAGGAAAAGGTCCGCATACTGAGGTTTGATGAATTCAATGCGGAAGAGGTTGACATGCTGACGGTGGTGCTTGTCGGCTCCAGCCAATCGAAAGCTTTCAAGCGCGGCGATGGCAGAACCTACGCCTACACGCCGCGTGGCTATGCCAGGAAGATGGACGCAAGATGACCGTGCATTTCATCGGCGCTGGCCCCGGCGCGCCCGACCTTATCACCGTGCGAGGGCTGAAGCTCATCCAGTCCTGCCCGGTTTGCCTCTATGCCGGTTCGCTGGTGCCGGAAGAAATCGTCAGGGCAGCACCGGCCGATGCGCTGGTGCTTGATACCGCGCCCATGCACCTCGACGAAATCATCGGCCACATCAAGGCGGCACATGACAAGGGCCAGAACGTAGCGCGCGTTCATTCCGGCGATCCATCCCTGTACGGAGCAATTTCTGAACAGATGCGGAAGCTCGATGCGCTGGGCATTCCCTATGACGTGACGCCGGGCGTTCCCGCCTTTGCCGCCGCGGCCGCTGCACTCAAAACCGAGTTCACCTTGCCGGAGGTAGCGCAAACGGTGATCCTGACGCGCACCTCCATGCAATCCTCCGCCATGCCGCCGGGCGAAGAGCTGGAAAAGCTCGGCGCTTCCAAGGCAACGCTGGCGATCCATCTTTCGGTGCGCAATATCCCGCATATCCAGCGTTCGCTCATTCCCCACTATGGCGAGGATTGCCCGGTGGTGGTGGCCTTCCGCGTGGGCTGGCCCGATGAACAGTTCATCCACGGCACGCTGGCCGATATTGCCAAAAAGGTGCGTGCCGAAAAGCTCACCCGCACTGCGCTGATCCTGGTTGGCCATGTGCTGGGCCACAAAAACTTCCGCGATTCAGCGCTTTACGATGCCGAACACGAGCATGTGTTGCGAAATCGCAAAACAGCTAAAAATTCCTCTTGACAACATTCCTACGAATGGACTATATACCGCATGTCTGCTGAAAGGCAGGCCTGCTGATTGACATCGTGAAATGGTCTTGGAGAGACCCTAAACCTCCAGAACCTGGCCGGGCCGGAAAGCCTGGAAGTGGCTGGGCGCTATGCCGGACGCGGCAAGCGCCTGGGCCAGATGATAGAGAAGGCCCGAGGGTGTTTCGATGGCGAAAGAACACCACAGCGTCTTCCGCCGGTCGCCGATGCCACGCGCCGACCAGTGATAGGTGGGAACGGCATGGATGGTGAGGGGGCCAAGCTCCGTGCTCTGCCACCAGTCAAGCGTCTGCACCTCGTGCACCGGAACGCGCTGATGATGCATCAGCACATCAACGCCGAGCGGGCAGATGAACAGCGGCTTGTGGCGCGTCGCGAGCGCGCGCAGCGCCGCCTTGTCCATGTGGTCATAGTGGCTGTGGGTGATCAGCACCGCATCGATGGGCGGCAGATCGTGGAAGGCAATGCCCGGTGGATTGGCGCGCGATGGGCCCACGAAGCCGAAGGGGCTGGCGCGCTTTGCAAACACCGGATCGATGAGCAGGTTGAGGTTCGCCGCCTGAACAAGAAAGCTCGCATGCCCGATGAGGGTGGAGCGCAGGTTGTCGAGGCGCTTGTCGGGCTTGGCATGAAAAGGGCTTGGAATGCGGCGCGGCCATGTCGCCCGCCGATCACGCGCCATCTTCATCAGGTCCTTGCGCGACTTGTCGTGCACATGGCCCGGCACGAAGAAACGCTCGCCGTCGAAGTGGTCGCTCGCCGGGCCCTGATAGTATGGATTGAGTCGTTTGAGCATCCACCAGAGATAGGTGCGCTGCTCGCCGATGCCAAGTCACATAAGGGTTAAATCAGCAGCGCGCCTTCGTGGCGGAGCAGCCACTCCTTGCGGGTGAGCCCGCCGCCATAGCCTGTCATGGTGCCGTCCGAGCCGATGACCCGGTGGCACGGCACCACGACGGCAACGGGGTTCCGTGCATTGGCAATGCCGACGGCGCGGGAGAGGTTAATGTCGCCGAGTTTCTTGGCGATGTCGCCATAGGAAACGGTGGAGCCTACCGGAATCTTGCGCAGCTCCTGCCAAACCTTCTGCTCAAATGCTGTGCCACCGCCATCGGTGATGAGAGTGTCGATGGCGCGCAGATTGCCGGCAAAGTAGTCGCGGATGATATCCGACAGCCCGAATGGGTTGCTGGCTTCCTGCAGTTCCACTTCGCCGAAACGGGCGCGCATCTCGCGAG
>JAIBJH010000345.1 GCA_020029455.1 Hyphomicrobiales bacterium | reverse complement strand
CTCGGCACTGTGAAGGCCAAGGAGCCGCCCATCGTTGTCATCACTTCGAATCGTACACGCGAGGTGCATGATGCCTTGAAGCGGCGCTGCCTCTATCATTGGATCGGCTATCCCGATGCGGCGCGCGAAGAAGCGATCATCCGCGCTAAGCGGCCCCAGGCATCAGCGGCGCTTGCGAAGGAAGTGGTGGCCTTTGTGCAGGCGCTGCGTGGCGGCGATATCTACAAGGCGCCGGGTGTTGCCGAAACGCTGGATTGGGTGACGGCGCTGCACGAGCTCGACTGCGTGACGCTTGATCCGCAGACGGTCAACGATACGCTGGGCGTACTCCTCAAATACCAGGACGACATTTCACGGATGGAAGGTTCGGAAGCCAAGCGCATCCTCATGCAGGTGAAAGAAGAACTGCGCGCCATGGGGCATGTCTGAGTTCATCCTTGATGCAAAAGGGCACTAGACATGCAAATCATGCCTAGTGCCCTTGGTTGCCCGAGCCCGATGTCCCCGTCAGGAACTACAGTAACATGAATCGCGTCACCTGCTACACTTGGATGCAGCGCTTTTTCTTAATTTCCGAAAGAGTTGCAGATTTGCAACGGGGCAATTGCTGTTGCAAAATTTCAAGAGAGTATGAGGACTTGCATTGATTGTGGCAGCGAACAGCAACAGGCCGCTCAACGGAAAGCTTGCATTCAACATCATGCATTTCGGCCGCGTGCTGCGCGAGGCAGGCATTCCCGTAGGTCCCGGCAGCGTGCTCGATGCGCTCGATGCGGTGCAGGCGGGACCGCTTTCACGGCGCGAGGACTTCTACTGGACGCTGCACGCCATCTTCGTCAAACGGCGCGAGCACAAGGAACTCTTCGACCAGGCCTTTCATGTGTTCTGGAAGAAACCGAAGATGCTCGAGCAGCTCATGCAGCTCATGTATACGCAGATTGCGAGGAAGCCCCATGAGAAGCGCAAGGACCCCGGCTTCCGAAGGCTCGCAGAAGCCATGTTCGACAGCCATGAAACTCAATCCCGCGCCAAACCGAAGAAGGACGAACTCGAAGTTGACGCCACTTTCACGGCCTCGGCGGATGAAGTGCTGCGGGCCAAGGACTTCGAGCAGATGACGGTGGCCGAACAGGCCGAGGCCAAACAGGCGCTGCGGCATCTCCACGTCAATCGTATCGAAGTGCCGACGCGGCGGTTCCAGGCCTCGCATCGCGGCCATCGCATCGATTTCCGCCGCACCATGCGGATGAGCTTGCGGTCGGGCGGCCAGCCCATCGATCTTGCGCGGAAGGAACGGCGCTGGCGCGAGCCGCCTTTGGTGGTGCTGTGCGACATTTCCGGTTCCTGCTCGAACTACAGCCGCATGTTTCTCCACTTCCTGCATACGCTGGCGAGCGACCGCTCGCGCATCCACGTCTTTCTCTTCGGCACACGGCTCACCAATATCACGCGAGAGCTTGCCCGCCGCGATGTGGATGAGGCGATGGGGAAGGTCTCCGCCGCGGTGAAGGACTGGTCGGGCGGCACGCGCATCGGCTCCACCCTGCATCAGTTCAACTACAAATGGGCGAGGCGCGTTTTGGGGCAGGGCGCCCATGTGCTGCTGATGACGGACGGGCTTGACCGCGAGGATGTGGAGCAGCTTGCCAAGGAGATGAAGCGCCTCAGGCTAGCGGCCCGGCGCATCGTCTGGCTCAATCCGCTGCTGCGCTACGGTGGGTTCGAAGCGCGGGCTGCCGGCATCCGCGCCATGATGCCATTCGTCGATGAATTCCGCCCGGTGCATTCGCTGGCGAGCCTTGCCGATCTGGCGCAGGCTCTTGCAAAGCCGGCCGGCAATTCCCATGATCCGAAGAAGTGGATTTCCGCATGACAACGGCACTCGACACAGCACAATCCTGGCTTTCAGAGGGCCGCAAGATCGCCATGGCAACAGTCATTGAAACCTGGGGCTCGGCGCCGCAGCCCGTGGGCAGCCAGCTGGTTGTTGACGCCGACGGCAATTTTGAGGGAGCAGTTTCTGGCGGCTGCGTGGAGGGCGCGGTCATCACCGAGGCGCTCGATGTGATCGGCACCGGCAAGCACAAGGTTCTGTCCTTCGGCGTTGCCGATGAAACCGCCTGGAAGGTGGGCCTTGCCTGCGGCGGCAAGATCCGCGTGCTGGTGGAGGATGTGGGGTGAAGTGCCATCGGCAACACCCCCTCGATCCTTCGGATCACTCCCCCATCCCGGCTTTCGCCGGGATCAGGGAGAACTCTTCCCCAACTTGTTGGGGGAGTACTGCGAAGCGGGGAGGGGGTCATTCCCCATGAAACCGTCTCTCCTGAAAGAAGTTTCCGAAGCCCGCACCGCACGGCGCGCCGTTGCAACCATCACCAATCTGCAAAACGGTGCGCAGCGCCTCGTCCGCTTTGACGATGCAAAGAATGATCCGCTCACGGATATTCTGGACAAGGGCTTCCGCTTCGACAAATCCGGCGTGGAGCAGACGGCTGAGGGC
>JAIBJH010000344.1 GCA_020029455.1 Hyphomicrobiales bacterium | reverse complement strand
TGGGGCAGGGGAAAGCCAACGGTGCCCGCGCGTCTCTCGCCGTCATAGGGGTTTGATGTATTCATGCTGGTTTCCGTCATGCCGTAGCGCTCAAGAATGGCATGGCCGGTGCGCGTCTCGAACTCTTTATGCGTTTCGGCAAGAAGCGGCGCCGAACCTGAAATGAAAACCCGCATATGTGCCGTTGTCTCGCGTGTCAGCCCCGGGTGCTGAAGAAGGCGCGTGTAGAAGGTGGGAACGCCCATCATGCTCGTGGCGTTAGGCATGAGCGCCATCACGTCATCAGCATTGAACTTGCGCTGGAAGAGAATTTGCCCGCCGCTCAAGAGCAGCGTGTTGGTGGCAGTGAAGAGACCATGAGTGTGATAGACGGGCAGTGCATGAATAAGAACGTCCTTGCCGGTAAAACGCCATTGATCCACGAGCGCCAGGGCATTCGATGCAAGATTGCCGTGGGAGAGCATGGCTCCCTTGGAGCGTCCCGTTGTGCCGGAGGTATAGAGAATGGCGGCAATGTCATCCCATGATGAAGGATGATCGATTGCGATCTCCGGCCCCAATCCGGTCATCAGCGAACCACCGCCCGCTCCATCCAGCGTCAGTATCGAACGGACTCCCGCCAACTTCGCCATCTCTGCTTCGCGCTGGGGCGTGGTGACAAAGATCGCCGGCTCCGCATCGCTGAGGAAGTAGGAGACCTCGCCTGCCGTGTAGGCCGCATTGAGCGGCAGAAAGATCAACCCGGCCCGCGCGCAGGCCCAGAACAGGGCAATCGCCTCGGGGCTTTTTTCGACCTGCACGGCAATGCGGTCACCCGATTTGGCCCCGACCGCCAGAAGGCGATGGGCCAGTTGCCCCGCAAGCCCGTGAAATGCGGCGAATGAAAATATCCGCCCATCATCACAATGTAGGAACGGCGCGGCATTCCCTGCGCAGCGCGTCGCCAGCAGTTCCGCCAGATTACGCTCCTCCAGCGCGGCATTCCAAGGCGTCGTTTTCTCACGCATCAAAACATGTTGATCTGAAAACAATGCGAATACAACTCTATGAGTCGGACGG
Organism: Hyphomicrobiales bacterium; assembly: GCA_020029455.1. Lineage (GTDB taxonomy): Bacteria > Pseudomonadota > Alphaproteobacteria > Rhizobiales > Aestuariivirgaceae > Aestuariivirga. The sequence goes on along the minus strand of JAIBJH010000344.1, from coordinate 1,446 downwards.
AATCAGCGCAAAGAAGCACGCAGGCGATAGTGTTGTGCCAATTCAGCCCTTTGCTGTGCGATTGTAAATCACTGTGAAAATCACCGCAATGATCCAGCTTGCAATCACGGCATTGATGACGCCTTCGATAAGGTTTCGGAGACTTCCGGCCTCCGCTGCGGAGAACAGCATGAGCCAATTGTGGGTTGCCTGGTAGGTGGGAAAGATGATGGCCGCGACCCAGCACAAAATCGTGATGACAGCAATTGCAGCTGAGAGACCAAATCCAAATGCCTTGAGCTCAATTTGACGGGTGCCCATTGTCTTCTCCCTTCCGCAAGATGATGGTCCTTGCCTGGTCTTCGATCCTGGTTGGGTGGCCATGATGATGGCTGCCGTGCCGGCCATGCATCAGGAGATGCGTAAGAGGACAGGCGGCCACAACGAGGAAGGGGAGCAGCGCAACAACATGTTGTCCATGCCAGATGGCCGCATACCCGCCTACAAGAGTTGCCACACCCAGCAACAGCCAGCCGCGATAAGTTGAAAAACACCTGAGCATGGCTGCTTTCCTCGCTGCTCGCTCAAAGTTGTTATCTCATCGCAGGTTCTCTTGTGGTGTGCATTGACCTGCATCAAACTGTCATACCCTAGTTGTTCGGAGGCGTAGCGAATTGCCGATGACGCTGACCGATGACAGTGCCATGGCTGCCGCCGCGATCATGGGCGAGAGCAGCAGCCCGAACACGGGATAGAGAACGCCTGCCGCGATGGGAACGCCGGCCGCATTGTAGATGAAGGCAAAGAACAGGTTCTGGCGAATATTGCCCATGGTGGCGCGCGACAACATGCGAGCCTTGGCAATGCCGGTGAGGTCACCTTTGATCAGCGTAACGCTCGCACTTTCCATCGCCACATCAGTGCCGGTGCCCATGGCAATACCCACCTCGGCGGCAGCAAGGGCAGGCGCGTCATTGACGCCGTCCCCCGCCATGGCCACCACGCGGCCTTCGGCCTTCAGCTTCGCCACCACATTGGCTTTCTGATCGGGCAGCACCTCGGCTTCGATCTCGCTAATGCCGAGCTTCCGGCCGATGGCTTCGGCAGTGGTACGATTATCGCCTGTCAGCATGACAACGCGGATGCCAGCCTCCTTGAGTGCTGCAAGTGCAGCAGGTGTGGTGGCCTTCACCGGGTCGGCAATGGCAATGACACCCGCGACCTTTCCGTTGATCGCAACGAAGATGGCGGTTGCTCCATCTTGCCGCAGCTTCTCGGCATCACCTGCGAGAGTGGCCGCATCGATATTCAATTCCTTCAGGAACCTCGCATTGCCAATGGCGAGGCGCTTCTTCTCCACCATCCCTATGGCGCCCTTGCCCGTGGGAGAATCAAAGCCCATCACCTTTGCCAACGGCAGATTCCTGTCCTTCGCCGCTTTGACAATAGCCATTGCGAGGGGATGTT